>JASHYW010000612.1 GCA_030042885.1 Streptosporangiaceae bacterium
ACCTGCGGGCATGACCCGCTCAGGTGTCCAGGCTCAGGACCATGGTGGGACGCTCGATGATGTGGTCGGGCCGCAGCGGGCGCACGGCGGTGCCGATGGCGAAGAACTCGGTGGTGTGCGAGCCCCAGGTGTGGCTGTGCTGCCGCAGCTGGACGCCCACGATGCCCTCGGCGTGCAGCGCCTCGGCTTCGGCCTGCATCCGGCTCATGGCCAGCTCGCGGGCGTCGTAGAGGGCCTGGGTGAACTGCTCGATCTCCACGTTCCGGCCGATGTTGCCCATCTTGGCGCCGAACTTCTGGTGCGCGATGTGGTACACGCACGAGCCCATCACCATGCCCAGGGGCGCGTAGCCGGCCCGGATCAGGGTCCAGAAGTCCTGGCCGGACAGGTCCGAGGTGAACGGCTGGTTCTTGTTGTTGCGCCAGTTGTCCACTCCCCCGCCGCCGGCGCCGTCCTCGGCCTTGACCGCGGTGCCCACCGCGATGAACTCGGCGATGTCGGCGCCGAACTCCTTCATCTCCACGTCCAGCCGGACGCCGACGATCCCGTCGGCGCGCAGCGCGTCGGCCTCGGCCTCCATCCTGGTCATGGCCAGCTCGCGGGCGTGGTACATGGCCTGGGACAGCACGTCGAGCTCCTGGTTCCTGCCCCAGCGGCCGATCTGCAGGCCGACGTGGTAGATGGAGCTGCCCAGCACCAGGCCGAGCGGCCGGAACCCGGCCTCCCGGACCAGCAGGAACTCGTTGACCGACAGGTCGGAGGTGAAGATCGAGCCGGCCCGGCCGGGCTGCAGTTCCGCGAGACGGCGCATGGCGTCCTGCGGGACTCCCGCGGTCTCCAGCTCGGTCGCTATGTTCCCCTGCTCGGTCATGGTCTCTCCTGTGGCTGTCTAGATCCGGATCCGGGCCGCCTGGCGCCGCTGCGGGTCGAGCGACATGATGGCCAGCGTCTTGTGGCGCTGGCCGTCGCCCTCCGAGCGGGCGAACCGGGCGATCGCGGTGCCGATCGTGGTGGCCTCCACGATACGGTCACGGCGGCCCTCCACGGCCGGGCACTCCCGCTCCCGCACCCGCAACTCCATGGAGGCGATCACCACGCCCTCGGCGCCGAGCCGCTTGACGTCACGTTCCAGTTGCTGCCGCGAGTCGTGCCTGGCTTCGTTGACCAGCTCGGTCCAGCCGATGACCTCGGCGTTGCCGGATCCCCACCGGGTCTGGCCGACGGTCATCCAGTCATCGTGCCGGGACCCGATCGAGATGCCGAGCGCCAGGCCGACCGGCACCCAGCCCTTCATGATCAGCTTGGCGAAGTCCTGCCCGGACAGGTCCGAGGTGAACGGCGTCCTGCGGTGCCCCGACGGCAGCTTGTTCCACTGGGCCATGGGCGGGACTCCGGGCGCGCGGACGGCGGTGCCGATGGCCTTGAACTCCAGCCCGCCGGCCGGGAACGCCCCGATGGTCAGCCGGACGCCCACCACACCGTGCCCGCCGAGTTGGTCGCACTCGGTGGTCATCCGGTCCAGGGCCTTGTGCCGCGACTCGTACATCGTCTTGACCAGCGGGGCAAAGGACCCGTAACCTCCCCGGGAGGAGACCTGGGTGACGGTCCGGGCCGGCGCTCCATAGCCCCAGTTTCCCCACGCTCCTGGGCAGTTGAAGCCGCCGGTATAGCCGATGTTGTACACGGCGGCGCCGAGCACCTGGCCGACCGGCTCGAAGCCGACGCTGCGGATCGCGGCGAACTCGTCCGACGTCAGCGCGGAACCCCAGGTGCCGCTGCGCCGGATTTCCGCCATCCGGGCCTCGGCCACGGCCGGCAGTTCTTCGCTCACGGCCCTAGCCTAATAGCGTTCCGCCACACCAGGGACCGATGCTAGTCCTGGGCGTCCCATTCCTCGTTTCGCCGCTTCACGGTTTCCAGCGCGTGTTCGGCTGCCTCTCGGGTGGGATACGGGCCGAGCCGGTCCTTTCCCGGGGTAGGTCCGTCGTCGTCCTCCACGGTGTGGCGCGTGAGGCTGTACCACCATCGCTTCTCGTAGTCCATGCACATTAGACTCGCAAAGCATGGCGACAGTGCTTCAACCGGGCCGGCTTTCACCCACCCGCCAGGTTCCCGCGGACATCCCGCGGCCGGAGTACGTGGGCCGGAAACACCCCAGGACCGGGGAACCGGACGTGAAGACGCCGGAGATCATCGCGCGGATGCGGGTGGCGGGCAAGCTGGCCGCCCAGGCGCTAGCCGAGGTCGGCGCGCACGTGGCCCCCGGCGTCACGACCGATTGCCTGGATCAGGTCGGCCACGATTTCCTGGTCAGCCACGGCGCGTACCCGAGCACGCTCGGCTACCGCGGCTACCCGAAGTCGCTGTGCACGTCGCTGAACGAGGTCATATGCCACGGGATCCCGGATGACACGATGATCAACGACGGGGACATCGTCAACATTGACATCACCGCCTACGTCGGCGGGGTGCACGGCGACACCAACGCCACGTTCTGCGCGGGAAACGTCGATGAGGAGTCGCGGCTGCTGGTCGAGCGCACCCATGAGGCGATGATGCGCGGCATCCGCGCGGTGGCCCCGGGGCGCCCGCTGAACGCCATCGGCCGGGTGATCGAGTCCTACGCCCGCCGGTTCGGCTACGGGGTGGTGCGGGACTTCACCGGGCACGGGATCGGCCGGACGTTCCATTCGGGCCTGATCGTGCCGCACTATGACGACCCGAACAACGACGTGACCATGGAACCCGGGATGACATTCACCATCGAGCCCATGCTCACCCTGGGCACCATCGAGTACGACATCTGGCCGGACGGCTGGACGGCGGTGACCAAGGACCGCCGGCGCACGGCGCAGTTCGAGCACACCATCCTGGTCACCGAGGACGGTTACGAGATCCTGACCCTGCCCTGACGGCCGGCCGATGCGCGCGAGCGTGAAGGCTGATCGAATATCCCGTGCCGCGGCCGCGCAGCGCGTGCTGCTGGCCGTGCACCCGCACCGGGCCCGGGCGCAGGACCGCGTTTTCTGGCGCGCCTTCGGTGGCCTCGCCAGCGATCATCGTGACGACGTCGCAGTCGCAGCTGC
>JASHYW010000613.1 GCA_030042885.1 Streptosporangiaceae bacterium
GAGGTGATCGCCGCCGGGGCCAGCCGCGTCGTGGTGGTCCGCGCCATCACCGAGGCCGACGATCCCGCCGGCGCTGCCGAATCGTTCGCCAGGCGGCTACGATCACGCTGATCTGCCCGGATCCGGGCGCCGGATCAGGCTGGGCGGGCTCCCGGCGTGCGAGCCTTGTGCGGGGCTTTTGGTCCGGCGGGTATGCCACGATGAAGATATGCGGATCGCCAGCGTTGAATCGACAGACCTGTTCGTGGGGACCGTGCAGCGCCCGCTCCAGGTCGTAAGGGTCACGCTGGAGAACGACAGTCCAGGCAGTACAGCAGCCACGGTGCACGTTCAGGGTCCCGGGGTGAGGGACCAAGGACCGTTCCGTATAACAGACATGAGCCCGGGCGAGCGGCATGCGGCCGAGATCGGTGTGGAGTTCGCGGCGCCCTGCCAGCCGGGGAGTACCCGCCGGGTCACCGTGGCGGTCGAGAGCGGGTCGGGGCTGGTCCAGGCCGAGGCCGACATCACCGCGGCCGAGCCGGGCTGGACGATGTGGATGGTCAGCCACTTCCACTACGACCCGGTGTGGTGGAACACGCAGGGACAGTTCGCCGAGGCGCGGCTCAGCCTGCCCGACGAGGACGGCCGGATGCCTGACGTCAGGGCGGCCTTCGAGCTGGTCGGCGCGCACCTGGACAAGGCCAGGAAGGACGGCGACTACAAGTTCGTGCTGGCCGAGATCGACTACCTCAAGCCGTATTTCGACGCCTACCCGCAGGACAGGGAGGATCTGCGGCGCCTGATGGCCGAGGGCCGGGTGGAGATCGTCGGCGGCAACTACAACGAGCCGAGCACCAACCTGATCTCGGGCGAAGCCATCATCCGGAACGCGGTGTACGGGATCGGGTTCCAGCGGGATGTCTTCGGTGGCGACCCGAGGACGGCCTGGATGCTCGACGTGTTTGGCCATGACCCCGGGTACCCCGGCCTGATGGCGGCGGCCGGGCTCACCTCCTCGGCGTGGGCGCGGGGGCCGTTCCATCAGTGGGGTCCGTCCGGCGCCGAGGGCGGCAACGGGCGGATGCAATTCAGCACCGAGTTCGAGTGGATCTCGCCGGACGGGCGCGGGCTGCTCACACACTACATGGCGCACCACTACGGCGCGGGCTGGCAGTTGCACACGCTGCCTGACCTGCAAGCTGCCGAGGCCGAGGCGTACGGGCAGTTCCGCGCGCTGGCGAAGGTGGCCGCCACCCGCAATGTCCTGCTGCCGGTGGGCTCGGACCACGCCATACCGGCCCGGTGGGTGACGGACATCCACCGCAGCTGGAATCAGCGGTACGTGTGGCCCCGGTTCGTGACGGCCGTGCCGAGCGAGTTCTTCGACGCCGTCCGCGCCGGGTCGCACGGCCACGCGGGCGCGTGGATCACGCCGCAGACCAGGGACATGAACCCGGTGTACACGGGCAAGGACGTGTCCTACATCGACACCAAGCAGGCGCAGCGGTCCATCGAGACGGCGGTGGCCGAGGCCGAGCGGCTCGCCACGATGGCCTGGCTGGCAGGGGCGCCGTTCCCGCACGCCACGCTGGACAAGACGTGGCGGATGCTGGCCTACGGCGCCCACCACGACGGCATCACCGGAGTGGAATCCGACCAGGTGTACCTGGACCTGCTGGGCGGCTGGCGGGAGGCCTGGGAACGCGGCACCGCCGCGCGCCGGGAAGCGGTCCGCTACCTCGCCGGCGCGGCGATGGAGCAGCCGGGCCTGGCCATCGCGGTCGGCAACGGCGTGGCGCGCGCTCGCACCGGGCTGGCCAGGGTCACTCTCCAGGTGCCCGATGACGGCACCCGGTGGCTGGAGGTACGGGACCGCTCCGGGGAGGCGGTGCCAGCGCTCGCCGAGGGGGTGCGGCGGCGGGAGGACGGGTCGCTGGCAGAGGTGACCCTCACGTTCCTGGCCCGGGACGTGCCCGGCCTCGGGCACCGGACCTACCGGGCCGTGCCCGCCCCCGACGCCGAGGCCGCCTCCGGCTGGCAGGAGAGCGCCGGCACCGTCAGCGGGGTGCCGTACGCCATCGAGAATGGCAGGTACCTGGTCACCGCGGACCCGGCCCACGGCGGGACGGTTAGCATCAGCGACAAGCACACCCGCGCCAGCGTGCTCAGCGGGCCGGGCAACGAACTGGTCATCCAGGACGAGTACGCGCAGCATCCCCGGCACGGTGAAGGGCCCTGGCATCTGTCGCCCACGGGACCGGGGACAGGGTCCACGTCGGTCACGGCGACGGTACGGACGGAACGATGCCCGGTCGGATCGCGGCTGGTGGCCTCGGTCACGCTCGACGGAGTCCAGGTCACCCAGGAGACGCTGCTGTGGGAGAACTCCGAACGGGTCGAGTTCCGCACCCACGTCGACGGGTACACCGGGCGTGACCGGCTACTGCGGGTCCGCTTCCCCGCCGACGTACCCGGCGGACTGCCGGTGTACCAGACAGCGACGGCGGTGGTCGGCCGGTCGTTCGGCGTGGTGGACGTGGATTCGGCGGACCACTGGTTCACCCTGGACAACCCCGCCCATCAGTGGTTCGGGCTCGGCTCGGTGGCGCGGGTCCGCACCGGGGCCGGACTGGAACACGCCATCGGGGTCGCCGAGGTCGTGTGCCCGGACGGCGTGGAGGGTCCGGACGGACCCGGCGGCTGGCCTGCCGGGCTCCGCGGCGGGATACGGGACCTGATGGTAGCCCTGGCCGCGGCGGGCGTGACCGCGACGTGCAGCCAGGCTGACGGGCCCAGGTACGGCGCGATCGACGTGGACTCCAACCTGCCCGACGTCAGGATCGTGATCGGCGGGCCCGAGGTCAACGGGTTCACCGCCGAGGTCATGTCGGCTGCGGGGCCGGAGTATGCGAAGGCGCTGGCGGCGGGTTCGGCGCGGCTGTGGGTGCCGGCCGCGCGCGGCCGGGCGGAGGCCTTCGGGCCGGACGCCGACCTTCGGGGGGCCGCCGACCTGCCGGTGCTGATCGTGGCAGGCGCCGGGCCGGATGGCCTGGCCGAGGCGGTCGCGGCGCTGGCCGAGGACCTGGCGGATGCGATGGTGGACGCGAGTGCCCTGCGCAGCGACAGCCCCCGGGTAGACCTGTCGGTGCCGCTGGCGGACCGGTCGGTGGCGGTGCTGAATCGGGGCACGCCCGGCGGCGTGGTCACCTCGGACGGGACGCTGCACATGTCGCTGATGCGGTCGTGCAGCGCGTGGCCGTCCGCAATCTGGATCGACGGCGACCGTCGCACGGCGCCGGATGGCAGCAGTTTCGCCTGGCAGCACTGGAGCCACAC
>JASHYW010000073.1 GCA_030042885.1 Streptosporangiaceae bacterium
TCAGCCCTCACCCGCTGGACGGCCGCGCGCGCTGAGCGGGTCCCGAAGGATCGTGGACATCTACCGTCGTGTGACGGCGGTTTCCGTCCACGATGACCAGGGGGCAGGACCTGGCCGGATCATTGCTGCGGGCTGTCGTCAGGGCACGTGCCGCCGCTGGTCACGAAGTGCAGCCCGCCGCCGGGTCCGAGCGAGAAGCCCTCGGGATCACCCGGAGCGATGCCGAGGACCAGTTGCGGGTGATCCCACGACCGGTAGATCCGTGCGTCGATGTAGAACGGGCAGCCTTCGATCACCCCGAGCAGCAGGTCGGCGTCGCCGACGATGAACTCCCCGGCCGGGAAGCACATCGGCGCGCTCCCGGCGCAGCACCCGGCGGACTGCACGAACATCAGGCCCTCGCCGCGGGCGGCGCGCAGGCGCCGGATGGCCTCGCGCGCCGCCGGGGTGGCCGAGATCCTGGCGGGCGGCTGCCCGCCAGGATCTGTGGCCGGCGCCTGGGGCGAAGCCGCGGCCGTGGCCGGGTCCCGTGCAGCCGCCGGGTTCCGCTCGGGCATCAGAACAGCCCGAGCGGCTTGGTGCTGTAGCTGACCAAGAGGTTCTTGGTCTGGCTGTAGTGCTCCAGCATCATCTTGTGAGTCTCGCGGCCGACGCCGGAGATCTTGTAACCGCCGAACGCGGCGCCCGCTGGGTACTGGTGGTAGCAGTTGGTCCACACCCGGCCTGCCTTGATGGCGCGGCCCACGCGGAATGCGCGGTCGCCGTCACGGGTCCAGACGCCGGCGCCGAGCCCGTACAGGGTGTCGTTGGCGATCTCGATGGCCTCCGCCTGATCCCGGAAGGTGGTCACGGCGAGGACCGGGCCGAAGATCTCCTCCTGGAAGACCCGCATCTTGTTGTGGCCCTTGAGCACGGTCGGCTGGTAGAAGTACCCGCCGGCGAACTCGCCGCCGATCTCGGCCCGCCGCCCGCCGATCAGGACTTCGGCTCCTTCGGCCCTGCCGATGTCCACGTAGGAGCTGACCTTTTCCAGCTGCTGGGCGGAGACCTGCGGGCCGATCATGGTCTCGGTGTCGAGCGGGTTGCCCTGCTTGATCTGGGCGATCCGGGCGAGCGCGCGAGGCATGAACTCCTCGTATATGTCCTCCTGGATGAGCGCACGCGACGGGCAGGTGCAGACCTCGCCCTTGTTGAACGCGTAGAGCACCAGGCCCTCGACGGCCTTGTCCAGGAACTCATCGTCGGCGGCCATGACATCGCTGAAGAAGATGTTCGGCGACTTGCCGCCGAGCTCCAGCGTGACCGGGATCAGGTTCTGCGCCGCGTACTGCATGATCAGCCGGCCGGTGACGGTCTCGCCGGTGAAGGCCACCTTGGCGATCCTGGGGCTGGTCGCGAGCGCCTTGCCGATGTCGCCGCCTGCGCCGTTGACGATGTTCAGCACCCCGGGCGGCAGGAGATCGCCGATCACCTCGGCCAGCTTCAGGATCGACCAGGGGGTGGGCGAGGCCGGCTTGAGCACGCTGCAGTTCCCCGCGGCCAGCGCCGGCGCCAGCTTCCACGCGGCCATCAGCAGCGGGAAGTTGAACGGGATGATCTGGCCCACGACGCCGAGCGGCTCGTGGAAGTGGTACGCCACCAGGTCCTTGTCGATTTCGGTGATGGCGCTTTCCTCGGCGCGGATGGCGGCGGCGAAGTAGCGGAAGTGGTCGGCGGCCAGCGGGATGTCCGCGGCCAGCGTCTCGCGGACGGGCTTGCCGTTCTCCCAGCTTTCCGTGACCGCGAGCATCTCGGCGTGCGCGTCGATTGCGTCAGCGACGGCGTTGAGTACCCTGGCCCGCTGGGCCGGTGACGTCTCGCCCCACGCGTCCTTGGCCGCGTGCGCCGCATCCAGGGCGAGTTCGATGTCCGCGGGCGTGGAGTCCGCGACCTCGCAGATCGGCTGAGCGGTGGCCGGACTGAGGTTGACGCGGAACCTGCCCTCGACCGGAGCCAGCCACTTGCCGCCGATGAAGTTGTCGTATCGCGGCTGCACCGTGACGATGCTGTCGCGACGACCTGGTGGAACGTATAGCATCTCATTCCCCTTTCATCGCTTTGTGTCAAGCACATGCCGGGTCGCAGAGTGTGCCTAGAGGAACTGGTCCGCTTCTCCGGGGTCGTTGGTAATGAGAAATCGCAGATCAGGACGCTTTGAGGCCGAGCTCAGGACGTAGGGCCAGGCCGTTTGGCTTACGCCGCGGCCATCCAGCCGGCCGTCACTGGGGAAGCTGGCGCAGGAACGGGTCGGCGAGTCGGTGGCTGGTCACGCGGATGCGTGCGTCCACCGCGACCGCGCCGTCCCGGCGGGCGATCACGGGGTTGAGGTCAAGCTCGGCGACCTGGGGCAGGTCGTCGGCGAGCCGGGAGGCGCGGAGCAGCACGTCGCGCAGCGCGGGGATGTCGACCTTGTGTTCGAGTAGGATCCGGGCGGCGTGGATAGCCCGGATCAGGTCGTCAGCGTCGGCGTCGGTGAGCGGGGCCAGCCGGGCGGCGTGGTCGGCGAGCATGTCGGTGGCGATCCCGCCGAGCCCGAACACCACCACCGGGCCGAATACCGGCTCTTGCACGACGCCGACGATGGTCTCGATGCCACCGGTGATCATGGGCTCGACCAGCACTCCGGATATCCGCCCGCCGAGGCTGGCGTGCAGCCGGCGCATCGCGGCGCGCACTTCGTCGTCCCCGTGCAGGTCCAGTTCGACGGCGCCGGCCTCGGTCTTGTGCAGCAGGCCGGGTACCTCAGCTTTGATCACCACGTGACCGCCCAGGCGGACCGCCGCCTCGACAGCGGCGTCGGCGTCGGCGGCCCGGCGGAACGGCACCATGGGCAGGCCGTAGCAGCGCAGCAGACCATCGGCCTCCTCGGTGGACAGCCATCCGCCGCCTGGCATCCGCGCCAGGAACGAATCGACGATCGTGCGGGCGTCCGCCGCGCGCACGTCGGTGAACTCAGGCACCGTGCCGGCCGGCCGGGACCTCCAGGAGCCGTACCGGGCGGCCCGGGCCAGCGCCCGGGCGGCCGCTTCGGGGTAGGCGTACGCGGGCACCGCCGGGCCCGCGTCCTCGCCCGGCAGCAGCCGGACGGCCTCGGGCTGATCCAGCACGACCGCCGTGACCGGGACCGGCAGCCGGGTGGCGGTGAGCACCGGGAGCAGGTCAGCCGAAGCGCTCCGTACGATCACCGCGATCACGGCGGCGACGCCGTCGGTGGCGATGTGCAGTGCCTTGCCGAAGGCCTCCGGGCTGACGGCCGCGGTGGTGTCCACCGGGCCGCCGAGGGATGCCTCGGCGGGCAGCACGTCGCGCAGGCGGCCGCGGGCCTGCGGGCCCATCGCCGCCACGACCAGGCCGGCTTCCGCGCAGGCATCGGCGGCGAGCACGCCCGCGCCGCCGCCGTTGGACACGATAGCCACCAAGTTGCCCTCCGGTACCGGCTGGGACGACATCAGCACGGCTACGTCAAGCAGCTCGCCGAAGCTGTCCGTGGCGATGATGCCCGCCTGCTCGAACAGCGCCTGCCGGGTGATCAGCGGCGCGGCGGCCGCCGCGGTGTGCGAGGCGGCGGCACGCTGGCCCGGAGCCGACCGCCCGGCATGGACGGTCAGCACGGGAAACTTAGCGCTCACCCGGCGCGCGGTCCGCGCGAACCGGCGCGGGTTGCCGAACGACTCCAGGTGGAGAAGGGCCAGTTCGGTGGTGTTGTCAGCCTCCCACCACAGCAGCATGTCGGTACTTGAAACATCCAGCTTGCCGCCGACCGCGGCGAACGAGGAGATCCCGATGCCCAGCCGGGAGAACTGCTCGAGCAGCGCCGCACCGACGCCGCCGGACTGGACGATCAGGCCGGTGCGGCCGCGGGGAGGATGGCGCACGGCCGGGGTGGCCGCCAGCCCGATGCCTGGCACCGCGATGCCGTAGGAGGCCGGGCCCGCCAGCCGCATGCCTGCGCGCCGGGTGGCCTCCATCAGCCCGGATTCCTGCGCCGTGGTCAGGCTGGCGGTGATCACCGCCAGCGACTTGACGCCGCGGTGTCCGCACTCCCAGGCTGCCTCTACCACGCGTGCCGCCGGCACCGTCACCACCGCCAGGTCCGGGGCCTCGGGCAGCGCAGCGACCGACGGGATGCACGGGATGCCCTCGACGTCGCCGCCGCCCGGCCTGACCGCGTACAACCTGCCGGCGAATCCGGCGTCGCGGATGTTCAGCAGGATCGTGCGGCCGATCGAGCCGGGACGGCGGCCCGCGCCGACCACCGCCACCGACCGGGGATTCAGCAGCGGCTCCAGGCTGGCCACATCCGCGTGCCTGTCCCGCCCGGCCATCGCATCCAGATAGGCGCTGGGCTCACCGAGGGCGGCAACTCGCGGCACCGGGATGGACAGCTCGACCACCCCATAGCCCGACCTGCGCCGCATCGCCAGCCCCGAGTCGGTCAGCACATGCAGCATGGCGTAGTTGTCCGCCCGCACCTCGGCGGTGAAGGTCTTCACGCCGCGGGCACGGGCCAGCGACACCAGGTGCTCAAGCAGCAACGTGGCGACACCGCGCCGGTGCATGCCGTCGGCGACCGCCACCGCGACCTCGGCAACCGCCCCGTCGCCGACGAGCTCGTAACTGGTCACCCCCACCAGCTCGTCGCCCAGCAGGCCGACCAGCGCGACCGTGCCCGGCCTGCCTTCCATGCACACCCGCCGGGCCTCCTGCTGGGCCGATACCCGGCTCGCGCTGAAGAACCGGAAATACAGGTTCTCCGGCGACATCGTCTCGTGCAGCCGCTTGACAGCCTCGTAATCCCCGGGACCGGACGGCCGGATGGTCAACGTGGTGCCGTCGACCAGCAACGCATAGGACCGGCCGGACCGGCCGTCCTCCGCGAGCGGGGTCAACGATCACCTCCGGCTTTTTCGGCTGGCCCCCGTCACGAACCCATCATCCCCGGTCCACGATCCCGGTGCACGCCCTGCGGCTGGTTCCGCCGTAGGTCTTCTGCCTAGCAACCCCGCGAACAGAACGCACGGGCCGCCCGCCGCGCTATCCAGGGGCGGAAGGTCATCGCGGCGCTGGACAGCGCGGCTGCGAAGACCGACGTCCGGCCCGGGTGAGCGGGACTTCCGGCCCTATGCGGCGTGGCCCGCGCCGGGCAGCCTTAAGGTACCTGCGAGGCGAGAGAGGGAGCTGGACCGTACGAACTGCCCGGGGGACCGGACGCGCGGCGGAACGGCTGAGAAGCCGGCAGCGGAGAAGCTGGCCGACGACCCCCAGGACCTGATCCGGACAATGCCGGCGAAGGGAGATCGCCCCGCAGGCCATTTTCATGACGGGGCACGAGCACGGCGGGCGAGCGGAGGTATGACGATGAACATCGCGCCCCGGATCGCGGAACTGGTATGAGGTCAAGATGAATGCGGCACAGGAATCGGCCCGGCTCTCCGAACGGCTGGCGCAGGACGCCGGCCAGGGGCACCGGACCGTTCCGCATACCGCTGACCTGCGCGTCGAGGCATGGGGACCCACGCGGGAAGCGTGCCTGGCCGAGGCGGTACTAGGGCTGGTGGACAGTTTTGCGGTCGTTTCGGCTGCCCGGCCGCGGCACACGGCCGAGCGGTGTCTGGTCGCGAGTTCAGATGAGGATCTGCTGGTAGCGGTCATCGAGGAGGTGATCTACCGGCTGGACGCCGATGGCGAGATCCCGGTCACCGCCGCCGTACGGCCGGGACCGGAAGGCGGGGCTGTCCTGACCTTGCCGCTGGCTGACGTGAACGAGGCCGAAATCACCGGCGCGGTGCCGAAGGCAGCGTCGCTGTACGACCTGCGCTGCGCGGCGGACGCGAAGGGCCGGTGGTCCTGCGGTATCACCATCGACGTGTAGCAGCACGCACACCTGCCCTCGCTGCCTTTCTGATCCACCTGAAACGGGGCGAAAGCCCTTACCTTGCTGGTGACCTAGGGCCCTGCCCGCGTGGGTCAGGCCGCATGAGGCTGGAAGTAAGGCAGCAAGTTTCGCCTCACGCACGGGCCAGGCTGGGCACGCGGACAGAGCCGGACCGGACGGGCCGCGACGGGCGATCTGGCCGTGTGTGCGGTGAAGGGCGGCGAGATCGATGAAGCAGACGTTGCCGCTGGGCCGGGTGGCCGGCATCCGGGTCGGCATGCACTGGAGCGTCCTGGTCATAATCACCCTGATCGGCTGGCTGCTGGGTGCCCAGTTCCTGCCCGCCCTGACGCCGCACCAGCCGACGGCCGCGTACTGGGCGGCGGCCGTCCCGTGCGCGGCCGCGTTCATGGCCGCGCTGCTGGCCCACGAACTCGCGCACTCGCTGGTGGCCCGCCGCTACGGCGTGCCGGTCACCTCCATCACGCTGTGGGCCCTCGGCGGGGTCTCCGAGCTCGGCCGCGAGCCGCCCACCGCCCAGGCCGACCTGCGGATCGCCGCGGCGGGCCCGGCG
>JASHYW010000614.1 GCA_030042885.1 Streptosporangiaceae bacterium
TATCACGCCGAGGGCGTCATCAGATTCTTCTGGCTACATTTTCGCGACCCAACATCGCATTTCCGCAGCTCATATCCCCTTTTCAAGCGACACGCCGTCGTAACTTGGGGTTAGCTAACACTGTCAACTCATTTAGCGGTGTAAACGTGAATAAGGCGATGAGGGCGGATCCGGGCCTGTGATGGACCGGCAGACCCGGTATCCCATCAACTACGGAGCACGGACCCGTCACGGAGATACGCGAACCGGCGAGCACCCGGTGCGCACCGGAGGGCCTCACCCGGTGCGCACCGGAGGGCCTCACGCGGTGCGCACCGGAGGGCCTCACGCGGTGCGCACCGCAGCGGCTCGCGCACTCAGTACTCCGCTGGTCCGATCGTGCTGCGTAGTTCCGCGGCGCGGCGCCACGCCGCGATCAGGCGCCGCTCCGCCCTGTGCTCCATGCGCCGGGCCCGGCGCAGCACGCGCAGCCGGCGCGAATGTCGCAGCTGCTCGGCCTCGTTGATCCTGCTGCGAGATCGCTCACTCGCCAGCTCATCTATCAAATACATGCTGATCCCTCCGTTGTGCGCATCGTGCGGCCGGCCGCGCGGCCCTGGTTGACCGCGCGGCCCTACTGCGTCCCCGTGGCCGGCCAGGCGGCCGGCCGACTTCCCGTGGCTGGCGCTACGGCCAGCCTGCTGCCGAGGTGGCCGCTAGGCGGCCACCTCGTCCTTGCGAGGACGTCCGCGAGGGCGCTTGCGCGGCACGATCGCGCCGCGCATCAGCAGCTCGCCGCCCCAGACGCCCCAGGGCTCCCTGCGCTCGAGCGCGCCGGCCAGGCAGGCCAGCCTGGCCCGGCATCCCCGGCACATGGCCTTCGCCTGCTCCACGTCCTGAGGAGATTCGGCGAAGAACAGCTCCGGATCCTGCGTGCACGGAAGATCCAGGCCGACCGGGAGCGCGGTGGCCGACCCGGTCACCGCGAACTGACTCGCCACGCTGACCTCGGTGACGGCCGGCCCGGTCACCTGCCGAACCTGGCCGACGTAACCCACCTGGACCTGCCTGATTTCCGACCTGATGTCCGAGCGCTCCTGCCGCGCTCCGGACCTGGACGCCTCGCACCCCGTCGTGTCCTGCACGCTGACGGTGGCATCGCGCCACTGCATCGGTGCCATCCCCTCTCGCTTGCCGGTCCTAAGTACTCGTCCATGCGATTTCTCGCCCGTCCCGGGACCTAGGCCCAAATAACTAGGCCGCGGACCCTGTGTCGGGTCCGCGGCCTCAAGGGGGTTGTGGCCGGCCTTTCTAGGCCGGTTCCCTGCATTGAGGTCTTGAGGTCGGACCCGATGCGCCCTCGCCGACGGCGACAACGCTGGTCATGTGGTTGTAGATATTCGTCTGCCCGAGCTGCGTGGCCGGGACCGTCAGCGCGGCCTGGTTCCGGAGACGCGGAACCGGACGCATGACGGCGGCGCACGGCCCAGTGCCGCTGCCGACACCGAGCACACCAGTCCCCGGGAAGTGAGAACGCAAGCTGGAAGCACCCGGACGCGAACGCCACTGATCGACCGGCAGAACGCCAGAGATGATGTAGGTCACGTTGGGCACCTCCCTCCCAGGAGCGTCGACAGCTAGCCCACGGACATGTAGGCAGCCTAAATGCTGCCGCCGGAACGGGGCAACACTTTTTTGACCTGCGATTCTCCGCCGCCTGCTGCTCGAAGCCAGGGACCAGCGGCCGGCATCCTCGGGACGTTCGGCACGAGAAGCGCGATGGGTATCGGCACAGACTTGTCAGCAGGAGCCGACACCGGAGCCGTAACCGCTGGCCATGGGAGTGATTACTATGGTCGCCCTCATCGCAATCGCATGGGTCGTATGTGCGATAATCGCATACTTCGCTCACACACTCGGGATACTGCTGCTCTGGTCGATACCGATACCAGTCGTCATGGCGGCCGTCCTGATCACCATGGAGCGGCTCTACCTGGATAGAGTGAACGTCTTCACGCTCCGAACGGGACGCCGATCGCCAGCGAAGGAGCAGCGGAAGGCCGTCCGGCACCAAGGCACCCCAGAGGATCACGAAGGCACTTCAGAAGATGGTGAACGCCTCGATGCCGCGGCATGAGCAGCGCAGGTCAGCGGTGATGGCCGAGCTGTGATTTCACTCGGTCGTGAAGCTGGTCCGGATCAGGCCCTCCTGCATCACCGAGACCACGAGCTCGCCCTCGGCGGTGAACACCTCGCCGTGGGCCAGACCCCGGGCGCCGTGGGCCACCGGTGAGTCCTGCGCGTACAGCAGCCAGCGGTCGGCCCGGAACGGCCGGTGGAACCACATGGCATGGTCCAGGCTCGCGCCCGAGGTGCGGCCGTCCAGCCAGGACAGCCCGTGGCCGAGCAGTACCGTGTCGAGGAGCGTCATGTCCGAGGCGTAGGTCATCAGGCACACGTGCAGCAGCTCGTCGTCGGGCAGTTCCCCGTCCACCCGCAGCCAGACCAGGTTTCTCGTGGTGCGCAGCGACGGGTCGCGTTCGGCCTCGATCGACAGCGGGCCGACCGACCGCAGGTCGAAGGGATTGTCGGACACCCGGGGATGGTCCTCGCCCAGGACCTTGGCCCACCGGTCGGAGTTCCGCTCGACCTGCTCGGGCGGCGGCGCGTCGGGCATCGGGTCGGCGTGCTCGACACCGGGCTCGGGGTGGTGGAAGGACGCGGACAGGGTGAAGATGATCTTCCCGTGCTGGATCGCGGACACCCGGCGGGTGGTGAAGGACCGCCCGTCCCTGACCCGGTCGACCGTGTACACGATCGGCACGGACGCGTCGCCGGGCCTGATGAAGTAGGCGTGCAGGGAGTGCACCGGCCGGTCATAGGGCACTGTCCGCCCGGCGGCGACCAGCGCCTGCCCCGCCACCTGGCCGCCGAACACCCGCTGCCGCCGCTCGTCCGGGCTGCGGCCGCGGAAGATGTTCACCTCGATCTGCTCCAGGTCGAGCAGGTCGAGCAGCCTGTCCAGCGCCTCACCCATGTCCCGCCGGCCTCTTCCTCGCACGGGGGGCTCCCGCCCCCGTTCCCCCTGGCCCATCCCCTTCACTGCGCAGTATCGTGGCCGACCGGATCTCGCCGGCCCAGGCGGAGGCCGTCGAGGAAACGCGACCGCGGCCGCGCGGCGGCGCCGCGGACTCCGGGGGTTGCCGGCGCCCGGGCCGTGGACCAGGAAAGATGCAGGTGCTCGCGCGCCCTGGTCACCGCCACGTACAGTAGCCGTCGTTCCTCCTCGATCGCATCGGCCGTCCGGGCGTGCACGATCGGCACCAGCCCTTCGACTAGGCCCGGCAGCAGCACCGCATCCCACTCCAGCCCCTTGGCCGCGTGCATCGAGGCGAGCGTCACCCCCTCGACGGCCGGCGCGTGCCCCAGCTCGGCCCGCTGGGTCAGCTCGGCCGAAAAGTCGCTCAGGCTGGCCTCCGGCCGCGCCGCGTGCATGTCGTCCGCGAGCTGGGCGATCGCGGCGAGCGACTCCCAGCGCTCGCGGGCCGCCGCGCCGCCCGCGGGGGGCGCGGCGGTGAAGCCGATACCGGTCAGCACGTCCCGGACCGCCGCCGGCAGCCGGGTTGGCGGGTCACCATCGCCGGGTGAGCCGTCAGCCGATCGCGTCGATGTGACAACGATGCGGTCAGGGGCGCGTCGATGTGACAACGATGCGGTCCGTCCCCCGGCCGCCGCGTCCTCAGGGGCGCGCCGCCCTGGGGGCGAGGTCGTCCGCCGCTCGGCGACCGCAGCGCCGCGGAGCAGCACCAGCGCCTGCCGCACGACCGGCCGCTCGTAGAACCGCTCGGCGCCGCGCACCACGTAGGGCACCCCGGCTTCGGTCAGCGCCAGCTCGAATCGCTGCGTATCGGCGTTGATCCGGACCAGGATCGCGATCTGGCGGGCCGGAACGCCCGCCGCGATCAGCGCCCGGACACCCATGGCCAGCCCGGCCGCCTCGGCGGAGTCATCGGGGTACTCGGTGAGCACCGGCGCGGGCCCGGCGCGGCGCTGCGCGACCAGGCCCGGGCCGGGGATGAGCCGGTTGGCCACCCTCACCACCTGAGGCGTGGACCGGTAGTCGCGGACCATCCTGACCACCGTGGCGGCAGGGAACTCCGAGGTGAAGCCGGTCAGGTAGTCCGGCGTGGCGCCGGTGAAGGAGTAGATCACCTGGTGCGGATCCCCCACCACGCACAGGTCGTCGCGGTCGCCCAGCCAGGCGTCGAGCAGCAGCTTCTGCAGCGGGTTCACGTCCTGGTACTCATCGACGACGAAGTACCGGAACGTGTCGCGGACCTGGTCCGCGGCGCCGCGGTGCTCCAGCATGATGGCCGCGGTCAGCTCAAGGACCGACTCGAAGTCGATCAGGTGCCGCTCCCGCCGCAGCCGCTCGTAGCCGTCGTACACCGCCGCCATGGCCTCCGCCTGGGCCGCGGGCGACCGGCCCGCCGCGGCCGCGGCGCGCGGGTA
>JASHYW010000074.1 GCA_030042885.1 Streptosporangiaceae bacterium
GCCGCCGCCGTACAGCCGGTCGGTGACCTCGTGCAGGTCGGCCTCGTTCTCCTCCACGTAGGAATCGAGCAGCAGCAGCGGGACCCGGCCCACCTGCGCCACCCAGATCTGCGCGGACAGCCGCCGGCCCGCGGGCAGGCCGACCGCCACGTGGACCGCCGCCCCGGCATCGTCGCGGAGCAGCTCCAGCGGCAGGCCGTTCGGGTCGTCTCCCGGGTACCGCTCGGCCTGCCAGCCGTCGGCGGACAGCGACTGGGTGAAGTACCCGTGCCGGTACAGCAGCCCCACCCCGATCAGCGGCACGCCGAGGTCGCTGGCCGACTTCAGGTGATCGCCGGCCAGGATGCCCAGGCCGCCGGAGTACTGCGGCAGCGCGGCGGTGATGCCGTACTCGGGAGAGAAATACGCGATCGCCGCGGGCTTTACGGGGTTCAAGGGTCCGGGCCCGGCCAGCCCGGAGCCCGCGTACCAGCGCGGACCCGACATGTACTCGCGCAGGTCCCGCTCGGCCTCGGCCAGCCGGGCGGCGAAGGCCGGGTCGGCCGCGAGGGCCGCGATCCGCTCCGGCGGCAGCGCGCTGAGCATCGCGATCGGGTCGCCTCCGGACGCCTGCCAGGCGACCGGGTCGATCGAGGCGAACAGGTCGGCGGTCGGGGCGTGCCAGGACCAGCGAAGGTTCAGCATCAGGCCGTGCAGCGGGGCCAGCGGCTCGGGCAGGGTGATGCGGACGGTGAACCGGCGAATCGCTCTCACGGTGTTTGCTCCAAATGTTCGCGCCATCCGGAAGGCCCTTCGGGCCACCCGCCGCTCGCGCGGGCACCGGGCCCGCGCTCGCTAGCCGGTACCGGATGGCGTCTGTTGGGCAGACCATAGTAGGTCCGCGCCCGTAACGCAGAACCGTTGGCTGACAGTTTCCGGTCCTGCCCCGGTCCAGGCGGGGAAAATCAATTCACATTACTGCGAACGAACGGTGTCTATATTCTGCCGATCTCTTTCCCGCAACCGGTTGCCGCGCCCGGCAGCGATAACCGTCCCCGCACTGGATTCAAGCCCCCCGCCATCGGTAGCGTAACCAGGGTGATTGGACGCATCCCGATCCTCGACGTCGAGCCTGCGGTGGACTGCGGGACCCGCCCGGCCAAGGCGGTAGCCGGTGAGACCTTCGAGGTGAGCGCCACGGTGTTCCGCGAGGGGCACGGCGAGATCGGCGCCGGCGTGATCGTGCGAGATCCGGAACGCACCGTGAGCCCGCTGGTCCCCATGCGGCTGCTCGCGCCCGGCACCGACCGGTACGGCGCGGAGGTGACCCTGACGCGCGAGGGGCTGTGGCGCTTCCAGGTGGAGGCGTGGGGCGATCCGATCGCGAGCTGGCACCACGACGCGGCCATCAAGATACCGGCCGACCAGGACGCGGAGCTGATGCTGGCCGAGGGCGCGCTGCTGTTCGAGCGGGCCGCGCGGAGGATCCCCCAGCCGCCCGGCGCCCGAGGCCCGGCGGTGGCCCGCACCGCGCTGCGTGCGCTGGCCGCGCGGCTGCGCGACCGGACCGTGCCGCCGTGGGACAGGCTCAGGGCGGCCGAGGATCCCGCCGTGGCCGGCATCCTGGCCGTCTGGCCGATGCGCGAGCTCGTGACCCGGTCCAGGCCGCTGGCCGTTCAGGCGGACCGGGAGCGGACGCTGTACGGGTCGTGGTACGAGTTCTTCCCGCGCTCCGAGGGAGCCCAGGTCGACCCGACGGGCCAGCGGCCGCCGGTCTCGGGCACGCTGTGCACCGCGGCCAGGCGGCTGGACGCGATCGCGGCCATGGGCTTCGACGTGGTCTACCTGCCGCCGGTGCACCCGATCGGCACCACGTTCCGTAAGGGCCGGAACAATACGCTGATCCACACCGAGGGTGATCCCGGCTCACCGTGGGCGATCGGGTCCGCCGACGGCGGGCATGACGCCATCCACCCGGACCTGGGCACGTTCGCCGACTTCGACGCGTTCGTGGCCCGCACCCGCGAGCTCGGCATGGAGGTCGCGCTCGACCTGGCGCTGCAGACCTCGCCTGATCACCCGTGGGTCAAGGAGCACCCGGAGTGGTTCACCACCCGGGCGGACAGCTCCATCGCCTACGCCGAGAACCCGCCCAAGAAGTACCAGGACATCTACCCGCTGAACTTCGACAACGACCCGGAGGGCATCTACGCGGAGGTGCTGCGCATCGTCCGGCTGTGGATGGGCCACGGCGTGCGGATCTTCCGCGTCGACAACCCGCACACCAAGCCACTGAGGTTCTGGGAGCGGCTGCTCACCGAGATCCGCGTCAGCGACCCTGACGTGCTGTTCCTGGCCGAGGCGTTCACCCGGCCGGCTATGATGGCGACCCTGGCCAAGATCGGCTTCCACCAGTCCTACACGTACTTCACCTGGCGGAACAGCGTCCGGGAGCTGACCGGGTACCTCACCGAGCTGTCCGGGGAGGCGGCCCCGTACATGCGGCCCAACTTCTTCGCCAACACCCCGGACATCCTGCACGCGTACCTGCAGTACGGCGGGATGCCCGCGTTCAAGATCCGGGCCGTGCTCGCGGCCACGCTGTCCCCCGCCTGGGGCATCTACTCGGGCTACGAGCTGTGCGAGAACGTCCCTGTGCGGC
>JASHYW010000075.1 GCA_030042885.1 Streptosporangiaceae bacterium
CGCGGATACGTTCTGGATCGCGGACGCCCACCACCACTTCCATGCATACGCCCCGCTGGTCAACGCCGCGAGCGCCAACTTCACTCAGCCGTACGTGCTGACCTACCCGGCCAACGGCTACCCGACCGACATGCCGCGGCCGGAGCTGTACCTCCACACGCTGCAGAGGTTCTCGACCGGACAGGTGTACAGCAACCAGCTGTGGAGCTTCTACTTCGGTGTCGTCCACTGAGGGGTCATCCCCTGAACACTGAATGACCCAAGTGGCGCCGGCCCTCTTCCGAGGGCCGGCGCCACTGCCATGCCCGCCGTGACCACGCAACGCCGTCGGCGCCATCATCGTGTTCCGGGCCGGCCCTGCCGACGGGCCCGCGGCCCGGCCATGACCCGAGCAGACCCCGGCTGACAGGCTGCGCGGCGCCCGGAACTCGCCGCATGCTCTGGTCCCGGGCCGGGTAGGAATGCACACGGTGCTCGTCCCGGGTCCGGGTTGTTCAGATTCCCGCGGCCGTCCGGTCGCCTCAGTCTGCGCGACCGCCCGCCCGGGCCGGCAGGCCCCGGGCGAGCCAGCGCTTCTGGATGACCCGACCGGGCCACCGGGGCACGCTTTCGTCGCGATGGGGTTGAACGTGGGTCAGGACAGTCCCCGCCGGTCGCAGGCCGCCTGCCCGCGATGCGGCAGGCCGGTGCGGGAGCCGACCGCGTGGTCCAGCGCCTGGCGGTGCGATCTGCACGGCGAGATCTATCCCCTGCTCCCCGCGTTCAGCCCGTCCCGGGACGGCCTGGACGGGCTGCTCCGCACCCCGGGCGTCCCGGTCTGGCTGCCGTGGCCGCTCCCGGCCGGCTGGCTGGTCACCGGTTTCGCCGGGGCGGGCGACGAGCGGACGGGCACGTGCGCCTGCGTGGTGGCGCTGTCCGGCCCGAACCCCCTCGGCGGGCCCGCCGACATGCTGGTCGTCGCCGAGGAACCAGGCGTCGGCCTCGGTGCGGCCCTGGCCGGCCTGGACGGCGTCGACCCGGGCGCCGGTTTCGCGTCCGCGCCGCCGATAGCGGTGGCATCGTTCGGCAAGCATGACTTCCCGCTCTGGCAGGTCGGCTCGCCGGACCGTGCCGTGGTCGCCGGTGAGGTCAAGGGCCACTGGCTGTGGGTGGTGCTGTGGCCGGAGACCGCGGGCGTCCTGCTGATCGAGCCGATCGGGCTGCGTGACCTGCGCGACCCCGGTCTGGACCTGGACCTGCCCTTCGGGGCCCCCTCACCCCGCCTGCCGACCTGATCGTGCTGCACCGATGCGGGCCGACCTGCATGTCCACAGCAACGCCTCGGACGGGACGGACACCCCGGCCGAGGTCATGCGCCGCGCTGCACGAGCCGGCCTTGACGTCGTAGCGCTGACCGATCACGACACGGTCGCCGGGCACGCCGAAGCCCGCCGGGCAGTGAAGGGGGATAGGGAGGTGGGTGGGGCCCTGACCCTGGTGCCGGGCATGGAACTGTCGTGCCGCCTGGACGCCCGCAGCGTGCATCTGCTGGCCTACCTGTTCGACCCGGACGACCCGGAACTGGCCGAGCAAACACGGCGCATCCGCGACGACCGCGTGCTGCGGGCCCGCGCCATGGTCCGTCGGCTGGCCGACCTGGGCGCCGCCGTCACCTGGGACCAGGTGGCCGCGATCGCCGGGACGGCCGTGGTCGGCCGTCCCCACATTGCCCGCGCCATGGTGGCCAGCGGCGTGGTGGCCACGCCCGCCGAGGCGTTCACCCGCGACTGGATCGCCGACGGCGGCCGCGCCTACGTCGCCAAATACGCGCTCGAACCATCCCGCGCGATCCGGCTGGTCCGAGCGGCCGGCGGTGCCGCAGTCCTCGCCCACCCCAGGGCGGCCCGCGGCTGGTCACTGTCCGGCCAGCAGATTGCCGCGCTGGCCGCCGCGGGCCTGGCCGGGATCGAGGTCTTCCACCCCGACCAGTCGCAGCGCCAGCGAGCCGGCCTGCTCGGCCTGGCCCGCGACCTCGGCCTGGTGACCACCGGCGGCAGCGATGATCACGGCAGCCTCACCGGTCACCGCATCGGCTGCGAGACGACGCCCGCAGAGGCGTACGAGACCCTGCTCGCCCAGACCACCGGAGCTCAGCCGATACGGCGCGGTTGAGCCCATGGTCGTGTCCCGGCCCGTCACGCGGAACGGCCCGCCGTTTACCTGTACTGTTCTCGGATGGGCCTCACCTCGCCGATCGCGCCAGCCGTCCGCGCCGTTTTCCACGAGGAGCTAGATCCCGGACAGCGGGCCGCCCTGCTCAGCTGGATCGCCTTCAGCACCACGTTCGGCGCGGTCCGCGGCATCACCTACAGCATCAAGCACGGCGTCGGCCCGTTCCGCAACCTGAGCGTCGGCGCCGAGCACCTGCACCACTACCTGTGGGGGATAGCCCTGGTCAGCGGCGTCGGCGGGGTAGCCGTACACGGCGAGGACTCCCGGCGCAGGCATCCGGCCGTGGCGCTGTGCTACGGTGCCGGGCTCGCCCTCATCGTGGACGAGTTCGCCTTGCTCCTGGACCTGAAGGATGTCTACTGGGCCAAGCAGGGCCGGATATCGGTCGACCTGGGTATCGGGGCCAGCGCGCTGACCGGCACCTATTTCGCCGCCCTGCCCCTGCTCCGAGCTCTCCGCCGCCGCCTGCGCCAGCACCCCTGAGCCGCGAGGCTGGCCGGGGCAAGACCGGCTGGCCGTCCTTCCCAGGCTGCGAGTTCATGCCATCTGACGAGGTAACCGGCCGATATGGTGGCCGTGGTGAAATTCTTCTGGGAAGTCTTCGTCACGTTGTTCGTGATCATCGACCCGGCGGGGACGGTTCCGGTCTTCCTGGCGCTGACCAGGGACCGGTCGGGCCGGGACAGGAACCGGCTGGCCTGGCAGGCCACCGTGGTGGCCTTCGGCGTGATCGTCGTGTTCGCGCTGTTCGGGCGGACGATCCTGGACTACCTCGGGGTCAGCCTGCCCGCCCTGGAAGGGGCGGGCGGACTGCTGCTGCTGCTCGTCGCGCTGGAACTGCTCACCGGGAAGGCCGCCGAGCCGACCGAGGCCGAACTTGAGCGCGCGAACGTGGCGTTCGTGCCGCTCGGCACCCCGCTGCTGGCCGGCCCGGGCGCGATCGTGGCCACCATGCTGTTCGTCCAGCGCGCTCACGGAGCCGGTGACGGCCTCGCCCTGGCCGCGGCCATGGTCGCGGTCGCGCTTTCGGTCTGGCTGGCCATGCGCTTCGCCCTGGTCGTGCACCGGGTCCTCACCGACAACGGCGTCGAGCTGGTGACCAGGATCTCCGGCCTGCTGCTGGCCGCCATCGCCGTCCAGCTCGTGGCGAACTCAGCCATCGCCTTCGCCCGCATTGCCTTATTCAATAGTTCGTTCGGGTGTTCAGATTCCCGCGACGGTTCCCGCCGCTGACATGCAGCGATCACTCGCACGGGCCAGCAGGCCCATGCTCGCTAGCCGCTTTCTGAACACCCTCACAGTGCGTGACCGTGCTCCTGTGGTAGGAAGGTCGGCGGGCCAGCCGAGTAGGAAGGAAGCTCCGATGACCGCACGGATCGAGAAGGTGTCCGCACCGGCGGCCGGCACCAACGTCTGGATCATCGGCGACGACGAGGAGGTCATCGTCATCGATCCCGGTCGCGACCCGGCCGTCGTGCTCGACGCGGTGGGCGATCGCGAAGTGCTGGCGGTGATCTGCACGCACGGTCACGCCGACCACGTCGCCGCGGCGGTGGCGGTGGCCGGGCGAGACGAGGCGCCGGTGGCGCTGCACCCCAGGGACCGGCTGCTGTGGCGGGACGCCCACCCGGCGGACGACGTCGGCATCGAGATGGAGGACGGCGGGATCTTCGAGGTCGCCGGCACCTCGCTCGAGGTCATCCACGCGCCCGGCCACACCGCCGGCTCGGTCTGCCTGTACTGCGAGGACCTCGGTGTCGTGTTCACCGGGCACGCCCTGGCCGACAGCGGGCCGGTCCCGCATGACGGCGAATACCCGGACTTCGCCGGCCAGCTGAACGCCATCGGCGAGCAGCTGCTGCCGTTGCCCGCGGACACCCGCGTGCTCCCCGGCCAGGGCCCGGAAACGACGATCGCGGCGGCCGGGAAGAACTTCGACTCCTGGGTATCCGCAGGACCCGGATGACTAGGGCGCCGAGGTGGAACAGCTGGGATTCGAGGGAATGCCGAGGCGGCTGTACCCGTGCACGCCGACCAGGCTTTCCGCCTGGCTGGACTGCCCGCGCCGGTACCGGATGAGCTACCTGGACCGCCCCTCGCCGCCGAAGGGGCCGCCCTGGGCGCACAACAGCCTCGGCGCCAGCATCCACAACGCGCTGGCCGGCTGGTGGCGGCTGCCGCTGGAGCAGCGGACCGTGGCGGCCGCGGGCAGGCTCGTCGAACGCGGCTGGATTGACGAGGGTTTTGCCGGCGAGACCCAGTCGGTGCGGTACCGGGAGCATGCCGTGGGCATGGTCGAGAGGTATGTCTCGGGGCTTGACCCGGCTGACGAGCCGCTCGGGGTGGAACGGACCGTGGCCACCCGCACGGACCGGATCGCGGTCTCCGGGCGGATCGACCGGCTGGACTGGCGGCCCGCCGCAGCCGCAGCCGCCGAGCTCGTGGTGGTCGACTACAAGACCGGGCGGCACCTGCTCACCACCGAAGACGCCCGCAGCTCGATGGCCCTGGCCCTGTACGCGCTGGCCGCGGGCCGCGCGCTGCGGCGGCCCTGCTACCGGGTGGAGCTGCACCACCTGCCGTCCGGCGAGGTGCTGGCCTGGTCGCACTCTGACGAATCGCTGGCCAGGCACCTGGGCCGCGCCGAGAGCATCGCGTCCGAATGCGCCGCCGCCGACGACCAGATGCGCGACGGCCTGCCCGCCGGCCGGTACGACGAGGTGTTTCCGCCGCGGCCCAGTGCGGCCTGCGGCTGGTGTGACTATCTCCGGCACTGCCCCGAGGGCGCAGCCGCCGCGGTCACCCGGCTGCCCTGGGACGGGCTGTCGCCCGGCTGAGGCGGCCGGCGCCAGGGCGGCTATGCCGCCCTGGCGGCCTCGGCCTCGTCCCAGAACCGCGTGAGCGCGGCCGCGGTCGCCGCGGGCGCCTCGACGGCGGGAGAGTGCGCGGCCTCCGGGATGCACACCCGGCGGGCGCCCAGCCGCCGGGCCATCGCCTCTTGCGCGCCCGGTGACCAGGCATTGTCGTTCTCGCCGTACAGCACGAGCATCGGGATCCGGTCAAGGCGCGCCAGCTCAGCTGTCCGGTCCGGGGCGGTGAGCAGGTGACGGGCCATGTGGACCAGGCCGTTCGGGTCGTTGCTCAGCATCCGCCTGGCCAGGAAGGCCACGATCGGGCCGGGGACGCCGGCCTGTTCCGCCTGCGGTTTCAGGTGGGCCTGCCACAGGCCGGAGATCCTGGCCCGGAGCTCGGCCAGCGACGGAACGCCGCCGTCCTGGACGCCGAGCGCCGCGAGCATGGCCCGCAGTTCCCCCTCGCGCGGTCCGGTCAGCGCCGACGGCCCGGAACTCATCAGCGTGAACGACGCGATGCCGCCGGGCACCTGGCTCCCCGCCCGCCCGGATTCCGCGGGCCCGGTCTTGCCGGGGGCCGCCTGCCCGAGCAGCCCCTCGCGAGCGATCAGCCCGCCGTAGGAGTGCCCGAGCAGGTGCCGCGCGCCGGTCGCGTGGACCAGGGCGGCGATGTCCGCCCCGAGAGCCGGGGGGGAGTAGCCCCCTTGATCATCCGTGCCGGGCGTCTCGAACTGGCCCCGCATATCGATCGCCACCACCTGGCGGCCGCGCCCGGCCAGCAGCCCGGCCACCGCCAGGAAGTCCTCCTTGCTGCCGGTGTAGCCGGGGATCAGCAGCGCCGGCTCCCGGTCGCATGCCCCCGGCACCGGAGATGCCTCAAGCGCCGCGAACCATCCGCGACCGGTGCGGATCGTCGTGCGCCGGACCCCGTCGGGCAGCTCAAGGGAGGTTGGTGTGCTCACACGGGCGAACCTTTCCTGGCGACATGTGAACACCGATCCCGGCCGGGCTCCGTGAGCTCGTGGAACCGGCGGAGGATGCCATGGTCAGGAGGCCTTGCGCCGGGTGGTCTCCGTCCCGTCTGCTCCTCGCAGCCGGTCCGCGGCGGCAGGCCGCTCGCGGCCGATCCGCTGCGCCGCCTGCTCGCCACCGATATCCTGGCCCGCCCTGGTCCTGCGCCGCCGCCCGGGCCTTCCGGCCTGCTCGCTGGTCCGGCCGCCATGCCGCGCGGAACCGGCGCGCCCTGGCCGCGTGGCGCGCGGCGAGCGGATCCGGCCGGTCTCGCCGATATCCTCGATGGCTTCGGCCTCGAGGCCGGCCCGGTCACGCTTCACGCGGGGGAGGGTTCCGGTTGCCTCGCGCGGTATGCCGAGCTGGGCGTAGAGATGCTCAGAGGTCGAGTATGTCTCCTCGGGTTCGGGCATGCCCAGGCCGAGGGCGTCATTGATGAGCTTCCACCGGTGCATGTCCCGCCAGTCGACGAAGGTGACGGCGACACCGGCCCGCCCGGCCCGTCCGGTCCTGCCGATGCGGTGGACGTAGGTCTTCTCGTCGTCCGGGCAGTCGTAGTTCACCACGTGCGTGACGTCGTCCACGTCGAGGCCGCGGGCGGCCACCTCGGTGGCGGTCAGCACGTCCACCTTGCCGCTCCGGAACGCGCGCAGCGCGCGTTCCCGCTGACCCTGACCCAGGTCGCCATGCACGGTCGCCACCGCGAAGCCCCGGTCGGACAGCGCGCTCGCCAGCTGATCCGCAGCCCGCTTGGTATGGCAGAACACCATGGTCAGGCCGCGGTCCCTGGCCTGTAGCACCCGGGCCAGCACTTCGATCTTGTCCAGCTGGTGAGCCCGGAAGACATGCTGCCGCGTGCCGGGAGCCGACGCGGGCTCGTCGTGACCTTCGGCTCGCACGTTGGTCGGCTGCCGCATGTGACGGCGGGCGAGCGTGACGACGTCCGCCGGCATGGTCGCGGAGAACAGCATGGTCTGCCTGTCGGACGGGGTAAGCCGGACGATCCGCTCTACATCCGGCAGGAAGCCCAGGTCGAGCATCTTGTCCGCCTCGTCGAGCACCAGGGCCCGCACCGCGCTCAGGTCCAGGTGACGTCGCTGGGCCAGGTCGAGCAGGCGCCCTGGGGTGCCGACCACGATGTCCACCCCGGCCGCCAGCGCGTCGATCTGCGGCTCGTAGGCCCGCCCGCCGTACACGGTGAGCACCCGGACGCGGAGGTTGACCGCGGCCGTGCGCAGGTCGTCGGCGACCTGGATCGCCAGCTCCCTGGTGGGCACCACGACCAGTGCGAGAGGTGACGTGCTGGCCCTCTCGCCCACGAGCTCGAGCAGCGGGATCCCGAAGGCCAGCGTCTTCCCGGTGCCGGTCCTGGCCTGCCCGATGATGTCCTGGCCGCGCAGCGCCAGCGGGAGGGTGAGCGCCTGGATGGGGAAGGTGGTGACGATGCCTGCCGCGGCCAGGCCCGAGCAGATCGCCTCGCTGATTCCGAGATCACGGAACGGGACCGCGTATGGGTCACCGCGGCCGGTCTCCGCCTCGGCCACATCCCCGTTAGAAGTCTGAGTTGTCAGGGTGTCCATCCTTCGTCGTGGCCATCCCGGCTGTCCCGGGATCCGGCCCGTCATGTCTGCAGGCTGCTCGCAGTGACCCGCCACGCTGCGAGCTGCTACCCGAGGGCCGGCTTCGCGCCGTCTTCCGGCGCCCACCCCGCCGTGCCCGGTCAGGGAGCCCGCTACGTGGCCAGGGACACCGCCGTTTACCGTGGTTCCCCATATGAGCCAGGCCCTGCGCCCGGCATAAACGGCAGCCGACTGGTTCAACGCGACGGCTGGTTCCGTCATTCCATTGGCCAGTCATCACCGAGCGTACCAGGAGCGAGCTTGGTCCCCGGTCGCGCGCGCCCGGAACGGCGCATGCCGCCGGCTCAGACGATGTTGCCGAACCCGACCCGGCGGGATTCCGCGCCGGCGAATTCCACGTAGGCGATCTTGTCCGCGGGTACCAGGACCTTGCCGCCCTTGGCGACCGAGACCGCGAAAACCGACTGCCCGCCCTTCTCCAGGGCAGCGGACAGGTCGCGCTCTATGTCGTCGGCCGGGCTGTCGGTCTCCACGATCAGTTCGCGCGGAACAGACTGGATTCCGATCTTGACTTCCATATTTCTTCCATTTCTTCGCCCCTCAGTGCTCGCTGCGCGGCCAGCCGCTGATGCCGCGCCACGCCAGCCTGGCCACGAGCTGCTCGGCGGCCTCCCGCGGGATGCGGTCCTGGGTGCTGAGCCAGTACCTCGCGGTGACCTGCGCCAGGCCCACCATGCCCACGCTCAGCAGATGCGCCTCCTCCTCATCCAGGCCGGCATCCTGGCTGACCACCTGGCTGACCAGCTCGGCGCACTCCCGCTGGCCCCGTTCCAGCCTGGCCCGGACGGCGGCCTCGTTGCCCAGATCCGACTCGAACACCAGCCGGAACGCCTGGCCCTGGCCCGCCACGTACTCGAAGTAGGCGCTGAACGTGGCGGCCACCCGCTGCTTGTTGTCCGTGGTGGAACGGAGCGCGCCGCGCACGGTTTCCACCAGCGCGTCCATGCTCTCGTCGAGCAGAGCCAGGTAGAGCTCGAGCTTGCCGGGGAAGTGCTGGTAGAGCACGGGCTTGCTGACCCCTGCCCGCTCGGCGATCTCGTCCATGGCGGCGGCGTGGTACCCCTGGGATACGAACACCTCACGCGCGGCATCGAGCAACTGCCGCCGCCTTTCATGCCTGGGCAGCCGGGTGCTGCGTGGCCGTGTGTCAGACGTTGCGGTCAAGGTCCGGTCTCCGTGGTCGCGCACGGGCAGTTCTGCCGCGTTCGCCCCATCCTAAGCCGCAATCAGCGGTAGTCGTCATCGTCGAAGCCGACCGCGCGCTCCTGCTCGGCCGCATCCGCCTCGTCCACGTCGAACGGGACTTCATGCGGCGCCACGGGCCCGGTCTCGTCCGCGACGACTTCGGTGTGCTGCTCGATGGCGTCGTCCTCGGGCGTCTCCATGTCCAATTCGCTCAACAGCCCGAACCCCTTTTCCTCGTGATCGGCCATTCCTGGACGGCTCCCGGTCCCAGCCAGCTCGCGGAACGCTGATTCCAGTGCTTCCCCGTAGGTAGGGAAGGCATGCACCACGTCGGCCAGGACCGTGACTGGTATTCTGGCCCTGATGGCGAGGGTAACCTCAGCCATCCACCCGGCCGCATCCGACCCCACCGCAACCGCGCCGACCAGCACCTCGCCGTTGGCGTACAGTTCGAGGCGGCCGGGCTCATCCTGGCCCAGCCGTCCCCTGGCGGTATTCGCCAGGTCGGCCCTCACCGTGACCAGCCCGGGCCTGGCGACCTCTCCCACGGCGTAGACCGAGGGGCTGGTGAAGACGCACCGCGGAATGGCGCTGTAGTCCGCTTCGCGCCGCCGGCCGAGGATATTCGCGGCGACCACGCCGGCCTGGTAGCGGCTGGCGTGGGTGTGCGTGATGCCGGTCACATCCCCTGCTGCCCACACGCGTCCTGGCCCGTTTCCCGCACCGCTGATGCCGCTCACCCGGCACGAGGTCGTCGTGGGCAGGGCCAGGCCCGGTGCGACGGCGATGCCGAGCGCATCCAGGCCGAGGCCCGCCAGCCGGGGCCGTCGGCCGGAGGCGAGCAGCAGCCGGTCAGCGTCGAACCGCGTGCCATCTTCCAGCGCGAGCGTGAGGCCGTCCGGCGTGCGCTCCGCCTTCGTGGCGGCCGAGCCGAGGCAGATCTCGGCACCTGCCCGGCGCAGGGCCGCGGCGAGGATCTCCCCGGCGAAGGTGGGCTCGCCGGGAAGCAGTCCGGGCTCCGCCTCGACCAGCGTCACCTGTGAGCCGAACGCGGCATAGATCTGCGCGAGCTCACATCCGGCCGGCCCGCCGCCGAGCACGATGAGGCGGCGCGGCAGGTCGGGAGAGCACAGGCCCTCGGCGGTGGTCCAGGTGGGTATGTCGGACAGGCCCTCGATCGGCGGCGCGACGGGCTCGCACCCCGTCGCGATGACCAGGTCTGAGTAGGTCAGTGACACGTTCTCCCCGGCGGCCGCGCCGGGGACCGGCGACACCTCCACCGTGCCCGGACCGGTGATCTGACCGGTGCCGCGGATAACGGTGACGCCCGCCTCGATCAGCTGCAGCGCGGCCACGGAATCGTCCAGGCCGCTGGTGACGTCGTCCCGGCGGGCGACCGCGTCTTCCCACGCTTCGCCGCGCGCCGCCGACAGCAGCAGCGAGTTCGATGGCAGGCAGGCCAGGTAGGGGGATGCCCCGCCGATCAGCCCGGCCTCGACGAGCGCCACGGACCTGCCGCCCCGGGCCACCTCCCGCGCGACATGCACGCCCGCGGTGCCGCCGCCGAGCACGACTACCTCGAAAGCGCCCATCGCCCTCCGTCCCCCTCAAACTTCGAGTTGCGGCCCAGCCGGGCCTGGCGCGTTCATCATCTCAGCCGTAGCCGTAAGCTCGCTGGGAGACTCGAGCTAAATCTAGTCGTGGTAGCGCCCGGACTCATCGAATTCATTGTCGATTAAGTGAATCAAGTCAACTATACTTGAGTTTCAGATCCACACTGCGGGTTCTCGCCGGACCTTACGGGCACCGGCCGCTCGCACGGGCTCAACCGGCCCGTGCTCGCTGACCGGTTCTGAATAACACTCACGGGGATGTGTCAGTGCCAACCGGGGTAGGTGAAGACCATGCGCAGCATATGGGCCGGTGCCATCTCCTTCGGCCTGGTCGTGATCCCGGTGAAGCTCTACGCGGCAACTGAGCAGCGCGACATCACGTTCCGTCAGGTCCACAGGAAGGACGGGGCCCGGATCCAGTTCCGCCGGGTGTGCACGCTGGACGGGGAGGAAGTCCCCTACTCCGACGTGGCCAAAGGCTACGAGCTGCCCACCGGTGACATGGTGGTACTGACCGACGAGGACCTCGCCGACCTCCCGCTGGTGACCGCTCACCGGATCGAGGTCCTGCACTTCGCGCCGAGCGTTCAGGTCGAGCCCATCTACGCGAACAAGAGCTATTACCTGGAGCCCGATCCGACCGGTGCCCGGGCGTACGTCCTGTTCCGCGACGCGCTCGAGAATTCGGGGAAGGTCGCCGTGGCCAAGGTCGCGCTGCGCCAGCGCGAGGCGCTGGCCGCGCTGCGGGTCAGGGAGGGGGTCATCACGCTGGAGACCCTGCTGTGGCCCGACGAGGTGCGCAAACCCGATTTCGCGTTCCTCGACGAGGACATCGAGGTCCGCTCGCAGGAGCTGAAGATGGCCGCCTCGCTCATCGACACCATGACCGAGGATTTCGACCCCGTTCAGTACCACGACACCTACCGTGAGGCCCTCGAAGCCGTCGTCCAGGCCAAGATCGAAGGCAACGAGATCGTCCGCCCGGCCGGCGTCATCGCCCCGCCCAAGTCCCAGCCCGCCGACCTGACCGAGATACTGCGCGCCAGCGTGGCCGCCCTCAAGTCCGAGCGCGGCACGTCCGGCGGACCCGCCCCGTCAGACGCCGCGGCCGAACCGGACGGCTCGGCCACGTCCGGCAGGCGGGCCAAGTCCGGCACCCGCGCCAAGGCGGGCCCGGCCGCCAAGGACGACACGGCCGCCAAGGACGACACGGCCAAGTCAGCGACCCGCCGCAAGGCCAGCGCGTGAACGATGAGCTCGTCCCTGTCGAACCCGTAGCGGCAGGGTCCGGAGAACCCATCCCGCATTGGCCGGGGGAACTGGTCTCGCTCGGCGACTACCAGGTCTATGTGCGCAGTACGCCCTCGGATATTCCGCAACCGGTTATCCCTGACTCGGATAGTACGAAACTGGAATATCCAGGAGTGAACGGCTCTGCTCGCGAGCCCGCGCTGTGCGTGCACGGGCTGGAGGGCTCGTCGCGGAACTGGACCGACCTGATGGACCTGCTACGGTCGCGGCTGGCCTGCGATGCGCTCGATCTGCCCGGCTTCGGCGACTCTCCGCCCCGCCCGGACGGCCGCTACTCGATCGCCGCCTTCGCGCAGACGGTCATCGCGCTGATCGAACGGCGTGGCCGCGGCCCGGTGCACCTGATCGGCAACTCGCTGGGCGGCGCGGTCTGCGTGAAGGTCGCGGCCGCCCGCCCGGAACTGGTCAGGACGCTGACCTTGATCTCCCCGGCCCTGCCCGACTCGCGGCCGCGGCTGGACCTGCTGCGGTTCCCGCTGATATGCCTTCCGCGGGTCGGCACCCGGTTGCTGCGGCGGTACCAGGCCCTGCCGCCGGAGAACCGCGTGGCCGACGTCATCGCCAACTGCTACAGCAACCCAGAGCTGTTCTCGCGGGCCCGCTACGCCACGGAGGTCGCCGAACTCTCCCGCCGGGACTCGCTCGGCTACGCCACCGCCGCGCTGGTGGGCTCGATCCGTACGCTCACCGCCGAGACCCTCCGGAGAGGCCGCCGTTCGGCCTGGCGCGACGCGGCCCGCATCACCGCGCCCTCCCTGGTCGTCTACGGCAGCCACGACCGCCTGGTCGGCCCGCGGATGGCAGGCCGGGCCGCGCGCGCGTTCTGTGACGCCAGGATCGTGGTGCTGCCGCGCACCGGCCATGTCGCGCACATGGAGCACCCGGAGGTGGTGTCGGCCGAGATCAGGGTGCTCCTGGCCGCCGCGAGCCAGCGCGCCGCCGGACGGACGCGGGAATTCCCGCTCGCGCCGGCCGGTTGATCGTGGCACGGGGCGGGAACCACGAACCCAGCCCCGTTCGGATGAAAAGGATCTTTGGAGAGAATCGTGTCGCTGCCCCCGCTGGTCGAGCCCGCCCGTGAGCTGACCGTCGATGAGGTCAGGCGTTACTCCCGTCACCTGATCATCCCCGACGTGGGGATGACGGGGCAGAAGAGGCTGAAGAACGCCAAGGTCCTGTGCGTGGGGGCGGGCGGCCTGGGCTCGCCCGCGCTGATGTACCTGGCCGCGGCCGGGGTGGGCACGCTCGGCATCATCGACTTCGACGTCGTCGACACCTCGAACCTGCAGCGGCAGATCATCCACGGGGCCTCCGACGTGGGGCGGTCGAAGGCCTCCTCGGCCCGGGACAGCATCGCCGAGATCAACCCGCATGTCAACGTGGTGCTGCACGAAACCCGGCTCGACTCCGATAACGCCATGGAGATCTTCGCCGGCTACGACCTGATCGTGGACGGCACCGACAACTTCGCCACCAGGTACCTGGTCAACGACGCGTGCGTGCTGCTCGGCAAGCCGTACGTGTGGGGATCGATCTACCGCTTCGACGGGCAGGCCAGCGTGTTCTGGGCCGAGTACGGCCCGTGCTACCGCTGCCTGTACCCCGAGCCCCCGCCGCCCGGGATGGTGCCGTCCTGCGCCGAGGGCGGCGTGCTCGGCGTGCTCTGCGCGTCGATCGGGTCGATCCAGGTGAACGAGGCGATCAAGCTCATCACCGGGATCGGCGAGCCGCTGGCCGGGCGGCTGATGATCTATGACGCGCTGGCGATGACCTACCACTCGGTCCGGGTGAACAAGGACCCGGAGTGCGCCGTCTGCGGCAAGAACCCGGCGATCACCGGGCTGATCGACTACGAGGAGTTCTGCGGCACGGTGTCCGAGGAGGCCGCCGCGGCGGCCGAAGGCTCCACGATCAGCGCCAAGGACCTGGCGGCCATGCTCGACGCGGGCGACGACATCTTCCTCATCGACGTGCGCGAGCCGAACGAGTACGAGATCGTGTCCATCCCCGGCTCGACCCTCATCCCGAAGGGCGAGTTCACCTCAGGCGCCGCCCTGGAGCGGATGCCGCAGGACCAGCGGATCGTGCTGTACTGCAAGAGCGGCGTCCGCAGCGCCGAGGCGCTGGCGGTCGTCAAGAACGCCGGTTTCTCCGACGCCGTGCACGTCGGCGGCGGCGTCCTGGCCTGGATCAGCCAGGTCGATCCCTCGCTCCCGTCGTACTGACCCCTGACCGCCGCACATTTTCTTTGGGCCGAACGGGCCATGGTTTCCCGCCATGGCCCGTGCGTGGCTCCCATGGCACCTGTTTCGCCGCCTGACGGGCGCGGTGTATATTCGAACATTGGTTCAGCGCCGGGGAGGCTGCCCATGAAGGGAGATCGGGTCGAGGTCGTGATCGACTCCGGCGAGGGCACCCGGACGTACGAGATCGCGGCGACCAAGGCGGGCCGCCGGGTCGAGATCACCAACCGCCGCGGGGTGGTCGAGGTCAGCGAGGTGACTCGCACCGGCAGCCCGGTCAGGACCGCCCGGTTCATGGCCAGCCGGGTGGTAGCGCTGGTCGAGCATCCTGCGGACGGCAAGGCAGTCCCGCCGGGCGGCTAGCATTCCCGGATGGAGCTTCTCGAGCCGGTGGTCCTGCCGTACGCCTGGGGCTCGCGATACGGGATCGCGGAACTTCAGGGCCGGCCGGCCCCGTCTCCCGGCCCGGAGGCCGAGCTGTGGATGGGAGCGCATCCGTCGGCGCCTTCGGGCCTAGAGCGAGACGGGCGCTGGACAACGCTGGATGCGGTCATCGCGGCCCATCCGCGCCGGGAGCTCGGCCCGCGGTGCGTGGCCCGGTTCGGGGCGCGGCTGCCGTTCCTGCTGAAGGTGCTGTCGGCGGAGCGGGCGCTGTCGATACAGGTGCATCCCTCACGTGCCCAGGCCGAAGCCGGCTATCGCGCAGAGAACGAGCGCGGCCTCCGGCCTTCAGACCCGGCCAGGAACTACGCCGACGACTGGCCCAAGCCCGAGCTGCTGTACGCCCTGACGCCGTTCGAGGTGATGGCCGGGCTGCGATCCCCGTCGGACGCGGCGGGAATCCTGCGGGCG
>JASHYW010000615.1 GCA_030042885.1 Streptosporangiaceae bacterium
CGGCCGGGCCGAGCCGGTACGCGCGGGCATAGGACGGCAGGTCCGTCTGGTAGACCGCGACCACCGGGAGGCTGAGCTGCCGGGCGACGGCGGCACCGTGGGCGCCGAGGACGACCGGGCTGGCCAGGTGCACGATCTCGCTCCGGTGCTCGACCAGCGCGTCGCGGAGGCGATGGCTGGGCAGGCCGAGCCGGAAGCCACGGTAGCCGGGCAGCGGCGCCGACGGAACGCGCACCACGGGGTATCCGAACGAGGCGGGATCCCTAGCGGCGGGCCGCGCGCGTGTGCTGCGCGACGGCTGCGGGGCGATGACGAGCGGCTGGTGGCCGCGGCTGACCAGGTTCTCGGCGACTCGCAGCACGCAGTGCGCGACGCCGTTGACGTCGGGCGGGAACGACTCGGTAATGATCGCGACCCTCATGCTCACAAGGTGCGATACCAACAGATCACCGCGTCACAGAGGCCATGACGTTCAAGCGAAATATCCGTGACTTCTTGGCTGCGCTACCCCGGGGGGACAAACCCGAAAGCCTACGGACCCCCGGTAGGCGACAATGACCGCATGCAGGACGACGGCGCCAACCGGACCTGGATCGTGCGGCTGGACCGGGTCGGCCCGGGCGTCCGGCTCGCGGTCAAGGATTGCATCGACGTCGAGGGCCTGCCCACCACGGTCGGCTGCCCGGTGATCGCCGAGCAGGCCCGCCCGGCGGCCCAGGACGCGGTCGTGGTGGCTGCGGCCCGCCGGTCCGGGGCCCAGATCGTCGGCAAGACCAACCTGACCGAGCTGTGCTGGTCGGCTGTGGGAACGAATGCCTGGTCCGGGATGCCGGTGAACCCGGTCGACCCGCGGCGCCTGCCCGGCGGCTCGTCCAGCGGCTCGGCGGTCGCCGTCGCCACCGGCGAGGCCGACGTTGCGCTGGGCACCGACACCGGCGGTTCGGTCCGGATACCCGCCGCCTGCTGCGGTGTCGTGGGCTTGAAGACCACCTGGGGCCGCGTGCCGGTCGAGGGCGTGTATCCGCTGGCACCGTCCTTGGACACCGTGGGCCTGCTCGGCGCGGACGTGGCCGCGGTCGAACTCGGCATGCGACTGATCGAGCCTGGCTTTGCGGCCGGATCCTGCGAGCCCCGGGTCGCCCGGGTGCGGCCGGAGACCGACCCGCAGGTCGACGTGACCGTCGAGGCCGCGATCGATGCCGCGCTAGCCGCCGCAGGCATCGTGACCACGCAGGTCGCCGGCCCTGACTTCGCCGCGGCCAACGCCGCAGCCAGCCTGCTCATCGACGTCGAGGCCTATCAGGTGAACAAGTACCTGATGCCCGACCTCGCCCGGCTCAGCCCGTACAACCAGCGCAACCTGCCCGAGGCAGCCGCGGTGACGGCCGACCAGGCGGCTGCCGCCAACCTCACCAGGGCCTCGGTGCGCGAGTGGTTCGCCGGCCTCCTGGCCCGCCAGCCGTTCCTGGCCATGCCGACGCTGGCGAGCGCGCCGCCGCTGATCGGCGGACCGCGCATTCCGCTCACCGCGCTGACCATGCCCGCCAACCTGGCCGGCCTGCCTGCGCTGGCCCTGCCCGTGCCCGGCGGCCCGGCCGGGCTGCCCGCGTCCTTGCAACTGATCGGCCCGCCAGGTAGCGAGGAGCAGCTTCTGGGCCTAGGCCGCATCGTCGAGACCGCGGTCGCGGCCGGGTGAGGTTAAGGCCGCCACGTCCCCCGATGAGTTCTGCGTCCCCCGATGAGTTCTGCGCGGGAGCCGCGTCAAAGTCTGTGATGGGGAGCAGCCGGACGTCTGGCCGGCCGTCACGGGGGCCCGGCCGGCCAGATCGGACCTAGCATGGATCCCAGCTGGCCTCGAAGATCGCGGTGAACTCCATCTGCCGCGGCTCATGCCTGTTAACTCCTCCAGGCGACCGTAACGCTTACCTCGCCGCCCGCCGGGCCGAGGGTGAGAATGGGTGAGGTATGCCCGCGGAGAAGGCCCGAGGAGGGAGCCGCTGATGAGCGCGCCGGCTGGCACGCGTACGGTCATGGGCACCTCGCTGCGGGAGTTTCTGCACGGGCTGCCCGGAGTGGACCAGGTCGGCGCGGAGGGGCGGGCCGCCATGCTGTCCAGCCGGTCGATCAAGACCACGGCCAAGCAGTGGGCGCTCGACACCGCCATCTCCATGATCGACCTGACCACGCTGGAGGGCCAGGACACGCCGGGCAAGGTGCGGGCGCTGTGCGCCAAGGCCAAGCGGCCTGACCCCGCCGACCCGACCGTGGCCCAGGTCGCCGCGGTCTGCGTCTACCCGGACCTCGCGCACGTCGCGGCGGCGGAACTCCAGGGCAGCGGCATCCACGTGGCCAGCGTCGCGACCGCGTTCCCCAGCGGCCGGACCAGCCTGGACGTCAAGCTGGCCGACACGAGGTACGCGATCGCGGCCGGCGCCGACGAGGTGGACATGGTGATCGACCGCGGCGCCTTCCTGGCCGGGGACTACCAGCAGGTCTACGACGAGATCGCCGCGGTCCGGGAGGTCTGCGCTGGCCCCGCCGGCACCGCCGACCAGGCTGGCCCCGCCGGCACCGCCGGTCAGGCTGGCCCCGCCGGCACCGCCGGTCAGGCTGGCCCCGCCGGCACCGCCGGTCAGGCTGGCAGAGCCCACCTCAAGGTGATCCTCGAGACCGGCGAACTTGTCACGCTGGACAACGTGCGCCGCGCCTCGTGGCTGGCCATGCTGGCCGGCGCCGATTTCATCAAGACCTCGACCGGCAAGGTCGCTCCGGCCGCGACGCTCCCGGTGACCCTGGTCATGCTCGAGGCGGTCCGCGACTTCCGCGAGGCGCACGGCCGCCAGGTCGGCGTCAAGCCGGCCGGCGGCATCCGCACCGCCAAGGACGCCATCCGGTACCTGGTCCTGGTCAACGAGACGGCGGGGGAGGACTGGCTGGATCCGCGCTGGTTCCGCCTGGGCGCCTCCAGCCTGCTCAACGACCTGCTCATGCAGCGGGCCAAGCTGGCCACCGGCCGCTATTCCGGTCCCGACTACTTCACCCTGGACTTACGGGCCAACGGGCTGAGCGGCCAGGATGCCCATTCATGGGGCCCCGCTCGCCCTTCGGTTGCCCGTGCCCAGCCGTCCAGGCCGGTGGCCAGCAGTTCGTGCATAACTGGTTTCAGTAGCCCTCGGGCGGCCCGCCGGGCGGACTTTGTGCGTGCAGTCGCGCCAGGTACTCATTCCAAGCCTCGAGCTGAGGATCGGGCGGCTCGTTCCCGGTCACACCGGCCGTTCCCGTAAGCGCGGGGCTGGAATTCTTGTCCTCGCGCAGCAGACGCCACCACAAGCGGGCGGCGAAGGCAGCGAAGAATGGCCACTCGAATACGTACACCCAGCTGAGCTCGCCTGGTACCGGGACGGTCTCGTCGGCCGCCGTCGTCTTCTGCCGCAAGCCGCTGTTCAGCTACACCGCCGCGATCATCGGGATGGCGGGCATCGTCGGGCTGAGCCTGTTCGTGTGGGCGCACCACATGTACGTGTCCGGGTTCGCGCCCGATCCCAACGGCCCGTTCATGCTGACAACCGAGATGATCTCGGTAGCGACCGGCCTGCTCATCCTGGTCTTGATCGGCACCATCTGGCGCGGCCGGGTGTGGACCCAGCTGCCGATGATGGCCGTCTACGCGATGATCTGGAACTTCATCATCGGCGGGGTGACCGGCATCTACCTGTGCGACGTCCCCGTCGACCAGGCCCCATGCACGGTCCGTTGTTCGTGGTGGCGCACTTCCACTACACGCTCATAGGCGGTGCCCTGGTGGGGGCCATCGCCGCGCTGGCCTACTGGTTCCCCAAGATGACCGGCCGGATGCTCAACGAGCGGTGGGCCTCGGTCGGATTCTGGACCTCGCAGGCCGGGTTCCAGGTCATGTTCCTGGCATGTTCGCCGTCGGCCTCGGCGGGATGCCCCAGCGGGTGGGCGACTACCCGCCGGAGTACCCGACGGCTAACCTGGTCGCGACCATCGGCGCGTACGTGATCACGATCGGGATGCTCATCTACCTGGGCGCCTTGATCACGTCCTGGGTCTCCGGCGAGCCCGCGTCGGTCAACCCGTGGGGCGGGAAGACGCTGGAATGGCAGGTGCCCACCCGGTGCCGCTCGGGAACTTCGAAGTCCTCCCGGTCGTGACCAGCGACTTCTAGGGCTACGGCGAGAACGGGTCCCGGCCGGCGGTGCCGCGTGAGAGCGGCCCGCAGCGGGAGGCTGAGCCACAGCCCATCGGCGGCCCGGCCGCAGGCACCGAGTCAGGGGAGATGGCGCCATGACCGCAGGCACCGTGCACCACGAGCAGCTGGCCGAACACGCGCACGACCCGTCCCGCAGTCAGTTGATGGGCGTGATCTTGCTGATCGTCGCGGACGCCGCCTTCGTGATGTCGCTCGTGTTCACCTACTTCTACCTGCGCGGCCTGAACACGGACGGCGGCTGGATTCCCCCCGGCAGCCACACGCTGAGCCCCGCCAACGGCTGGATCATCGCCGCCATCATCGCGCTCAGCGCCCTGGCGTACGGATGGGGCGAGGCCGGGATCCGGGCCGGCGACCAGCGCCGGCTGATGACCGGCACCGTGCTGGCCATGGTCTTGCTGCTGGCCGGCCTCGGGCTGCAGATCTGGCGGCTGGCCACGAT
>JASHYW010000616.1 GCA_030042885.1 Streptosporangiaceae bacterium
GGTGGAGCGGGCGACCAGGGACCTGATGGCGGCCGAGTTCGGGCTCGGCGGCTACGAGCCAGGCCAGCTGAAGGAGATCTTCGACCTGCTCCGCGGGCTGCGGCTGACGGCCGGCGACTTCGTCCCTGCCGAAACCGAAGGCGCCTGAAAGGCCGGGCCGGGCTTAGGGCCGGGCCCCCAGAAGCCCTGCTCTCCTGCGAGCCCGGACGACCAACCGGCCGCTAGGAGCCGCTGACGCTGGACGGCTGCCAGTCCTGCCCGGCGTCGAAGGTGAACCAGACCGTCCCGGCCGCCACGTCGGCGGGCACCGCCACGCCCTGCTCGTCGGTGGTCATGCCCACGAAGCTGAACCCGCCGGGCGGCGCCCCGGTCAGCGCGATCTGCTGCCACGTCGTGCTTCCGGCGGGCAGCACGTCGATGCCCTGGGTCGTGCCGAGCACCACGGTCCCGGCCGGGCTGTCGGCCACCGAGGTCGCGGTCCCCGCGGCCGGGGCCACGGCGGCCGGGCCCACGGCGGCCGGCTCGATCGGATGCCAGCTGGACCCGCCGTCCGCCGAGGCGAAGATCAGCTTCTTCTGCGCCCCGCCGGGGACCGGGGGCGGCGTGCAGGCGAGGACCAGGTCGGTGGCGTTCTCCGCGGCGAGCAGCGCGCCCGAGGGCTGCCCGTCCGGCTGCGCCGTCCCCACGGCGCAGCCGATCCGTGCGACCGCCTGCCAGGGCGCGGTGCCGTCCACCGGCCCGGCGTACAGCATCCCGTCCGGCGCGAGCAGGTAACCGCGGGTCCCGGTGAGCACGATCGAGGCGGACCCGTAGCCCCCGCCGTCGGCCAGCCCGCTGGTTGAGGGGCCCACCGGCGTCCAGTCGTCGGCCGAGGCGGGGGAAGAGTAGAGGGTGAAGCTCGTGCACTGCCCGGCGAACGTCGGCCCGGTGCCGGAGCACGACGCGAACAGCGCGAACGCGCGGCCGTCCACCGTCTCCAGGCCGGTGACCCGCAGCCCCTGGGTATCGATCTGCGTCCAGTGCTCGCCGCCGTCATGGGTCGCGAACAGTTCCGGCCCGAACGCCCATCCGTCCGCCAGGTTGAGGAACCGGATCTGGCTCACCCCGGTGGCGCCGTCTGCCGGGCCGGTGAGCGGCGCGGGCACGCCGGTCCAGGTCTTGCCCGCGTCGTCGGTGCGAGCCACCGAGGTGCAGTACTGGGTGGCGCAGTGGCCGGGCGTCCCGGCCTGCCCCATCACCCAGCCGGTGCCGGTGCTCACGAAGGTGACCGAGCCGGGCTGAAAGTTGGCGGGCACCGGTGCCGGGGGCGGCGAAGTGACGGGCGTGGCCGATGAGGCCGCGGGGCTGCCGGGGCTGGTCGGGCTGGGCGAGGTCGACTGCCCGACCGCCAGGCGGGACGAGGCCGGGGCGGGACTCAGCACGTGCAGGCTGACCACTTGCGGGATGGTCACCGCCGCGGCCACGATCACCGCCGCCGCGCCCGCGGTGATGGCCAGCTTGCGGTACTTGCGCCGCCGGGCGCGGCGCTGGATCAGCTCGAACGTGCCCGGCGGCGGGGGCAGCGGCTCGACTCGCCCGTCCAGCCAGGAATCAAGGTCGTCGCGGTCAGGCATCGCGTTCCCCCAGCGCCGCCTTCAGCTTGGCCCGGGCCGCGAACAGGTCGGCCTTGATGGTGCCCTCGGGCCGGTGCAGCAGCGTCGCGACTTGCTTGATCGGGAAGCCTGCGTAGTAGTGCAGCAGGAAGGGGTCGCGCAGCCGCGGCGGCAGGGACTGGATGAGCTCGCGCACGTCAACGTCCTGGTCCGGGTAGCCCACGGAGTCCTGGTCCGCGCTCGCGGTCACGCTGCGGATGGCTCGCCGCTCCCGTTCGGCCTTGCGCCAGTGGTCGCGTATCAGGTTGGTTGCGATCATGTAAAGGTAGCTCTGCGGGCTTTCCACCTGAGTCCACCGGGACAGCAGGCGGACGAACGCCTCGGACGCGATCTCGTGCGCGGTGTCGTCGTCATCGACCAGTCGCCGCACCCATCCGGCGAGCTTGGGGTAGGTGGCCCTGAACAGCCCCTCGGCGGCGTCGGTGCCGACATCATCAGCGGTGGCCACCGGATCTCCCTTGATGATGCTCCCGGCAGGCGACGGGTAGCGCAACACCGCACGCCCCGGCGGTCCGCCGCCCGGCATGAAGATCATGTCAGGACCGGTCGGGGCGCCCTCAAGAACGCCCGTGTGATACGGCAACATCTACCACATTTCCGCTCGGCGACTTCAATCGCCGGTCCCGCTGACGTCGGTCTCTCGGGATCCGGCCCGGGCGTGCCCCCGTCACACCCGGGCCACCGCTGCCGCAAAGGCAACTACCCGCCTTGCGCTCTTAAGAGACGATGCAGCGCGCTCATCGGTTGCACGGAAATTCTTTTTTTCCGAACGGGCCCTGGTGCGTGCCGCCGCCCGGCCGGGAGCCGAGCCGGGTCGCCGCGCGTACGGTGGCAGGTTACACTCGAAAATACTAGGACGTCCTACTATCTTCGCGCAACGAGGGGCGGATCGATGGACGAGGCCGATCTGGACGCCGGCCGGCAGCGCTGGCGGCGCAGGTTTGACGAGGCGGCCAAGCGCGACGCGGATTTCACCACGCTGTCCGGGCTCGAGGTCGACCCGGTCTACGGCCCGCCGCCGGACGCGGTGGAGCCCCGGATGGAGCGGATCGGCTGGCCGGGGGAGTTCCCGTTCACCCGCGGCATTCACGCCAGCGGCTACCGGGGCAAGCCGTGGACGATCCGCCAGTTCTCCGGCTTTGGCAACGCCCGGCAGACCAACGAGCGGTACAAGATGCTGCTGCGGGCCGGCGGCGCGGGCCTTTCCGTGGCGTTCGACATGCCGACGCTGATGGGCCGCGACTCCGATGACCCGCGCTCGCTGGGCGAGGTGGGCCACTGCGGGGTGGCGGTCGACTCGGCGGCCGACATGGACGTGCTGTTCGAGGGCATCCCGCTGGTCGGCACCACCACCTCGATGACGATCAGCGGCCCGGCCGTGCCGGTGTTCTGCATGTACCTGGTGGCGGCCGAGCGCCAGGGCGCGGACATCTCCAGGCTCGACGGCACCCTGCAGACCGACATCTTCAAGGAGTACATCGCGCAGAAGGAGTGGCTGTTCCCGCCCCGCCCGCACCTGCGGCTCATCGGCGACCTGATGCAGTACTGCGGCGCGCACATCCCCAGGTACAAGCCGCTGTCGGTGTCCGGCTACCACATCAGGGAGGCTGGCTCGACGGCCGCGCAGGAGCTGGCCTTCACGCTGGCCGACGGCTTCGGGTACGTCGAGCTTGGCATCTCCCGCGGCCTGGACGTGGACCAGTTCGCGCCCGGCCTGTCGTTCTTCTTCGACGCGCACGTCGACTTCTTCGAGGAGATCGCCAAGTTCCGCGCTGCCCGGCGGATCTGGGCCAGGTGGCTGCGCGACGCCTACGGGGCGAAGACGCAGCGCGCCCAGTGGCTGCGCTTCCACACTCAGACGGCGGGCGTCTCGCTGACCGCTCAGCAGCCTGACAACAACATCGTCCGCACCGCCATCGAGGCGCTCGCGGCCGTGCTCGGCGGGACCAACTCGCTGCACACCAACGCCCTGGACGAGGTGCTCGCGCTGCCCGGCGAGGCGGCCGCCGAGACCGCGCTGCGCACCCAGCAGGTCATCATGGAAGAGTCCGGCGTGGTGAACGTGACCGACCCGCTCGGCGGGTCGTGGTACGTCGAGGCGCTCACCGACCGCCTGGAGGCCGAGGCGGAAGCGATCTTCGCCCGGATCCGCGAGATGAGCCCGGACGGCTCGATGACCGGCGGCATCCTGCAGGGCATCGAGAACGGCTGGTTCACCGGAGAGATCGCCGAGGCCGCGTTCGCCTACCAGCGGAAGCTGGAGAAGGGCGAGAAGAAGATCGTCGGCGTGAACGTGCATACCGGCACGGTCGCGCAGCCGCTGGAGATCCTGCGGATCAGCCCGGAGGTCGAACGCGAGCAGGTGCGCACGCTGGGCCGCCGCCGCGCCGCGCGCGACCAGCAGGCGGTGGACGCGGCCCTGGCCGAGCTGGTTGCGGCGGCCTGCACCCAGCAGAACCTGGTGCCGCCGATGCTGGACGCGGCCCGGGCCGAGGCCACGCTGGGCGAGATCTGCGGCGCCCTGCGCACCGAATGGGGTGCCTACGCCGAGCCCGCTGTCTTCTGAGCCGGATCCCGGGCCAGGACTATCCAGTCTCGGTTATCCCATTATCGGACTATCCGCATCTGGTCTATCCCGTTCAGGCCTATCCCATGCCGGACTATCCCATGCCGGACTATCCCATGCCGGGCTATCCCGTTCAGGGCTATCCGGGACTGGCGACCGGGAGCCCGGCGTCGGCGGCCGCGGCGAGCAGGCGCTCGTCGTAGGCCACGAACGCGGACAGGTCCCGCTTCAGCACCAGCGCGGAGGCCAGGTGGATGGCTTGCCCCGGGCTCAGCGCCTGCGGCGGCAGCGTGGCGGAGGTGTCGAGCACGTCGGCGGTCAGGGCCACCTTGGCGATGCGTTTGATCACCCGGTAACTGCGCGGCAGCGCGCCGGGCTCTGCGCGCCAGACCGCCCGCGGCACCTCGGCCCGGTGCAGCACGCTCGAGACCAGTGGCTGGTCGGCCCGTTCCGCTAGCCACCGCGCCAG
>JASHYW010000617.1 GCA_030042885.1 Streptosporangiaceae bacterium
TTGAGCCACGGCGGCACGCTGGGCGGCGTGCGGCCGGACCTGATCGTCTGGGGCGAGAGCAGCATCGCCGAGGACCTTACGCTGCCGAAGTCGCATGCTCTGCTGAGCCAGATCGAGGCGCTGTCCGCCGAGGATGGCGCCGACATCCTGGTCAGCCAGGACGCCACGCCGCCGGGCAAGGGCCACGAGAAGTGGGCGGTCCTGGTCAGCCCCTCCGGGATCAAGGGCATCTACATCAAGACGCGGCTGGTGCCGTTCGGCGAGTACATACCGTTCCGGCAGGAGCTCGGCTGGCTCACCAAGATCAGCAAGGCGGCGTCGTCGAACATGATCCCGGGCACGGGCGCGCACCTGCTGTACGCTACGGACCGGTCAGGACGGCCTCTGCCGATCGGCGTGCTGATCTGCTTCGAGTCCGCGTTCCCCGACATGGCGCGGGTAGACACCGACAAGGGCGCCCAGCTGATCGTGTACCAGTCGGCCACGTCCACCTTCCAGGGCACCTGGGGGCCGGACCAGCACGCCTCGCTGGGCGCGGTGCGCGCTGCCGAGACCGGACGGCCCGTGGTCCAGGCCGCGCTGACCGGAGACACGGTGGCGTTTGATGCCCGGGGCAGGCTGCTGGCCTGGATGGGCCAGTCCTCGCATGGCGTGGTCATCGTCCGGCTGGGGCTGCCCGCGGTCTCGGCCAGGACCATCTACGACCGGCTCGGCGACTACGTGCCGTGGACCGCGCTGGCGGTGGCTGTGGCCGCAGCACTGGTCATGTTTGCGAATTCTCGTGGTCTTACTGGCCGCCGTGAGCCCCACCCACCTCCCCATCCCGCTTCACCACCGGCCAGCGAGCCTGGGCCTTCGGGCCCGTACCAGCGGCCGGCGCCAGGGCGCGGCGAGGACCACCGCATTGATCTGGATAACGCGAACTCGTGAACGAAAGGAAGCAGAGTGCTGGTGTCGGCGCCGGGCATGAGGCACAATATGTAGGGCACTCCGTGCCGCGCTGACGAGGCCGCTGGGGAAGGCGAACCTCGTCTTAGGAGGCACGGTGTCCGCACATGGTGTTCTGTACGTTCATTCCGCGCCCCCGGCGCTCTGCCCACATATCGAGTGGGCCGTAGCCGGAATCGTGGGGGCGCACGTTGGCATGCCCTGGGTCGGCCAGCCCGCCGCCCCTGGATCGCTGCGCGCCGAGCTCACCTGGCACGCGCGGCCAGGCACGGCGGGAGCAATCGCGTCCGCGCTGGCCGGGTGGAACCGGCTCAGGTTCGAGGTCACAGAGGACAGCTCGCCGGGCTGTGACGGAGTGCGCTACTGCTACACGCCGGACCTGGGCATCTTCAGCGCCGTGACGGCGGCCAACGGCGACATCGTGGTGCCGGAGAACAGGCTCCGCGCTGTGGTGAAGATGACGGTACGGGCGGGTGCCGCGTCGCTGGAGGACGAGCTCGGCAAGCTGCTCGGCACGGCGTGGGACAACGAACTCGAGCCCTTCCGCCGCGCCGCCGACGGTGCCCCCGTCCGCTGGCTCAACGCCACCGGCTGAAGCAGTGCTGCCCTCGGGGGGACGACCCCCAGACCCCCCCGCGTATGAGGGGGCTGCCCGCCCCCCCATACCCCCCTGGCCCCCTTATCACCAGCTGGTGGGGACGGGCATGCCCTCGCTGTACCCGGACGCGCTCTGCACGCCGACGGTCGCTCGTTCGGCGAACTCGGCCAGGTTCCGGGCTCCGGCGTAGGTGCACGCCGAGCGCAGCCCGGCCACGATCATGTCGATCAGGTCCTCCACGCCGGGCCGCACGGGGTCCAGGTACATGCGCGCCGAGGAGATGCCTTCCTCGAACAGTTCCTTGCGCGCCCGCTCGAACGGGGTGTCGCTGGCCGAGCGGAGCCGGACCGCCCGCGCCGAGGCCATCCCGAAGCTCTCCTTGTACAGCGGCCCCTCGGGAGACCGGAACGTGTCGCCCGGGGACTCGTACGTGCCGGCGAACCACGACCCGATCATCACGTTGGACGCGCCTGCGGCCAGCGCCAGCGCCACGTCCCGCGGGTGCCGGACGCCGCCGTCGGCCCAGACGTGCGCGCCGAGCGTGCGGGCCTGCTCGGCGCACTCCAGCACCGCGGAGAACTGCGGCCGGCCCACGCCGGTCATCATCCGGGTGGTGCACATCGCGCCGGGCCCCACGCCCACCTTGACGATGTCCGCGCCGGCCGCCACCAGGTCGGCGACTCCCGCCGCGGTGACCACGTTGCCGCCTACCACGGGGACTTCAGGCGCCAGCGAGCGCACCGCCTGCAGCGCCCAGATCATCTTCTCCTGATGCCCGTGCGCGGTGTCCACCACGAGCACGTCCGCGCCCGCGTCGAGCAGCAGCTTGGCCTTGGCGGCCACGTCGCCGCCCACGCCGAGCGCGGCACCGACCCGCAGCCGCCCCGAGGCGTCGACGGCGGGGGAGTACAGCGTGGCGCGCAGCGCCCCGGTCCGCGTCATGATGCCCAGGCAGCGGCCGGAGCCATCCACCACCGGCGCCAGCCGGTGCCGTCCCTCGTGCAGCAGCGAGAAGGCCTGCTCAGGCGGCGTGCCGGCGGGCAGCGTGAACGGGTCGGCCGACAT
>JASHYW010000618.1 GCA_030042885.1 Streptosporangiaceae bacterium
ACGTTCTGTGGCTATGCGTTTCGTCCCCGGAAAGCCTTTAACAAGGCAGAGGGAAGGGCGTTCACGAGGTTCTTGCCAGCGGTCGATCCTGGCAAGCTGGCGGGCATGAGCCGGAAGGTTGCCTCGTGGAGGATACATCGGCGCACCACTCTGACCCTTAATGACCTCGCACGTGGCGTGAACCCGGCTCTGCGGGGCTGGCTCAACTACTTCACGGTGTTCTACCCGAGCATGGTGATTCCGTTGTGCTGGCGTGTTGATCGTCACCTGATGCACTGGGCAAGACGGAAGTACGAGCGGCTGGAACGCGGTGACAGGCGTGCGCGGGAATGGCTGTGCGGAGTCCGGGAACGGGCACCCCGCCTGTTCGCGCACTGGGATCTGCGCTACACGACCTGGTAACTGGACGGCACGAGCCGGATGAATCGAGAGGTTCACGTCCGGATCTGTGAGGGCCGGAGGGTGAGACTCCCTCCGGCTACTCGGCGTCGTGGTGAGCGAGACGGAAAAGGCGCCCGTGAGGCGTCAGGTGGGGATCAGGAAGACGTTGCATCAAATGCCCCGGTCACGGGGTTCCGCTGGTGACGCGTCGTTATTGGATAAAGCGGCATCGAAACCGGGTGTTACTTTTTGGCCCGGGATGAGCCTGGCGGGTGCCCGCCTACTGGCCAGGTGGTGCCCGGCGTGGAGGCGGCGTGAGCCTGATCTGCGGCTCTCGTGCGGAACGTGGGAAAGCGCGCCCCGATACCGTCCCGCGGCAGCGGGCGAGAGGGAGCCTGCCAAGCGGGCAGAACCCGCAAGGCACTGAGTACCGTCGCGGGGCGCGCAGGCGGACCGGCTCATAGTAGCGGTGAGGCTCCTGCTTGATGCGGTGGGAGCGGAGCCAAGGGGCCGGCTCATCCGTGGTTCGCGCATCAGATCAACAGGCAAAGGCCTGGAGGAGTCGCGTGGGCGAGCAGAAACCGGCAGGCAAGCCGTTTGAGATATCGAAGCAGGAGGTGTGGGACGCCTGGCTGAAAGTGAAAGCCAACAAGGGCGCGCCAGGGGTGGATGAGCAGTCGATCGGGGACTTCGAATCTGATCTGAAGGGGAATCTCTATAAGATCTGGAACCGGATGTCCTCGGGCAGCTATTTCCCGCCCCCGGTGAAGGCGGTGGAGATACCGAAGGCGCATGGCGCGGGGACCCGGATTCTCGGCGTGCCCACTGTCGCGGACAGAGTCGCGCAAACCGTGGTCGCGGCCCGGCTGGAGAAAGTCGTGGAGCCGAAATTCCACGGCAACTCTTACGGGTACCGGCCCGGCAGGTCGCCCCTGGATGCGGTCGGGAAATGCCGGGAGCGCTGCTGGAGATATGACTGGGTAATTGATTTGGACATCCAGAAATTCTTCGACAGCGTGCCGTGGGACCGGATCGTCAAGGCGGTAGAGGCGAATACCACCGACGCCTGGGTCATTCTGTATGTGAAGCGGTGGCTGGCTGCCCCGCTGCAGATGCCCGACGGCTCGATTGCACCGCGGGACCGCGGGACCCCGCAGGGGTCAGCGGTTTCGCCCGTGCTGGCTAACCTGTTCTTGCACTACGCCCTCGACATGTGGATGGCGCGGAAGTTCCCTGCCGTGCCGTTCGAGCGGTTTGTCGATGACGCGGTGGTGCACTGCCGTTCCGAACGGCAGGCGCGCATGATCGCTCAGGCGATCGGCGAGCGGATGGGGCAGGTCGGCCTGCGACTGCACCCGGACAAGACCCGGATCGTGTACTGCCAGGACGGCACGCGGCGCGGCTCGCATGAGCATGTGTCGTTCACCTACCTGGGGTTCACGTTCCGGGCGCGGGGCATGCGCACCCGGCACGGGAAGGTGTTCACCGGGTTCGGCCCGGCGATCAGCAAGGACGCTCTGAAGAAAATCAGTGCCGGGGTGCGGTCCTGGCGGCTGCACCAGCACACCGGTTACACCATCGGCGAAATCGCGCGGTGGATCAATCCCATCGCGGCTGGATGCAGTACTACGGCGCGTTTTACCGCTCCGAGCTGTATCCGCTGCTCAAGCGCATCAATGGCTACCTGGTGCGCTGGCTGCGTAAGAAATACAAACGGCTGAAAACCTTCGCCAAGGCGCACGCGGCCTGGGAACGGCTCACCAGTCAGTACCCGGCCACCTTCGCGCACTGGCGATGGGAGAATGCGCACTGGCGGTAAGGGTGAGAAGAGCCCGGTGACGAGAGATTGTCACGCCGGGATCCGTGGGAGCCCGGGGCTTTGCCCTGAGTTCAGCCGGACTGAAGGATCGTCGGCGGGAACTCAGGGGTGTTCGCGGCTGGCGGGCGGTTTTGGTCCTTGGGTTCGCGGTCAACCGGGGGTGTGGTGTTCGGCGGCGGTGTCCAGGAGCTGGCGTGCGGCGGCGGCGTAGCGGATGGCGGTGGTGTCGTTGAGGCCGAACACGGCGGCGAGGTGGAGCGGGTCGTTGCCGCAGGTGAGGGCCTCGTCGAGCTGCCGGTCGACGCGCAGCCGCTCGAGGGTGGCGTCCAGGCCGCGGAACGCCGCCGTCAGCCAGTTCTCGCTGACCGGGCGGGTGCTCATGGCGGTCTGGTTGTTGATGATCAGGTAGGGGCTGGCGGTGTGCGGCCAGCGCTCGCGGCGGTGGTCTAGCCAGGTGAGGATGAGGCGGCGGGTGAGGTCATCCAGCGGCCGGGATTGCCCGGCGATGGTGATCCGCCGGTTGCCCAGGTCGAGGTCGCCGAGGGCGAGGTGGCGGATGGTCTCGGGCCGTGCGGCGTGGACGGCGGCCAGGGCCAGGGCGAGCCGGGCATCCGGGGTGACGGCCGCGGCGGTGGCCGCGCTGATCTGGGCGGGGCCGAGCGGGAGGATCATCCCGTCGGGCCGGCGGGCAGCGCGGGTGCGGGCGGCGGGGTCGGCGAAGATCAGGCCGGTCTTCTTGCAGTGCCGGGTCAGCGACCGCAGCGCGACCAGGACCTGATGCCGTTTGTGGCCGCGCAGCGCGCCGATGGCCGCGGTCACGTCGCGGGCGGTGACCTGGCGCAGGTGGCTGTAGCGGGCCGACCAGCCCGCCAGGACCGGGTGCACGCTGCGCAGGTAGACGCGGATGGTGTCCGGCTTGCGGGGACGGGTGCGGGGGGTTCCGTCCCGCAGGGCGCGCAGCCAGCTGCGGGCGCAGGCCGCGATGCCCGGGGCCAGGCCGGCGAGCCTGGATTCGGCCCAGGCATCCAGGGCGGGGACGCGGTCATCATCGAGCAGCCCGGCCAGGGCCAAGATCTCCGCGGTGCGCGAAACGCTCAGGTCGCGGGGCCGCAGCGCCGGGGCCAGGGCGGACCACGGGATCTTCTCCCCGGGAAGGTGAGAGGCGAGCATGACGGCCAGTGCCCGGCTGGTCTCGGCCTGGATGCGCGGGTTCCAGCCGCGGGCCTCACCCAGGCGGGCCGCGATGCTCCTGGCCTGTTCCAGCGCGGCGCTGGTGATCGCCGCGGCGACCCAGTGACGCGCGTGAAAGCGCCGGGACTGGCCCGGAACCGGCAGCTCCAGCTGTATCCAGCCAGCCGCCGGGGGATCCTGCGGCGGCGGGCCCGCATCCGCCGGCCGTGCCGGGCGCGGCCGGCGGGTCATCTTGGCCAGGCCGGCGAAGGACAGCTGATGGCAGGTGACGGCGCGAAATCGGCCGGGCCGAGATCCGGCGCCCGTTTCGCGGTCCCCGCGGTCGCCGCGGCCTGCAGGGCGGCCTGCAGCCAGCAGGACCGGCAGTATCCCTTCTTCAGCGGCAGCGTGCGCCGGCAGCACGCGCACGCCCCGGGCCGGTGGCGGCGGGCGAAGTCATAGCAGCCCCGGCACACCCCGGCATACAAGATGCCCCAGGCCAGGCATGTCGGGCAGCTGCCAGCGGCGGCACCGTCCGCGGCGGCGCTCACGCGGGCGGCAGCGACCGGCCATCGCGGCGGCGGGGCACCACGGCCGGCGTCGCAGCTACCGGGCCGGACGGGGCCTCGCCGCCGGGCCGGGCAGCCGGAACCGGCTCGGGAATCAGCAGCTCTCCGGGCTCGCAGCCGAGCACCGCGCAGATCACGTCCAGATCGGCGAGCTTGACCGCGTTCGGGTGGCCCGACCACAGCCCCGACATCTTCCCCGCGCTGATGACCATGCCACGATCGGCGAGCATCTTCTGCAGCTCGCTGGCCTTCCAGATACCGCGGCTCGCCGCCGCCAGCCGCAGGTTCCACTTCATGATCGCTTCCCCCTCGGGGATGCCGGGCCGGCACACGCCGGCGGCTGGCCAGGAATTCCGCAGCATCCGGGTCTACCAGGCCGCCGGCCGGCCCGGCTGCCCGGCGCCGGTCACGGCGCCAGCCCGCCCAGCCGCATCGCGGCGCGCTCTTGCCCGGCCACCCAGGCATCCTCGACATGAGTGGCATGGACATGCTCTGGCGGACTCAGATATCGCAACTGTCTGAATGCCTCCTTGTTCTCGGGCGGCTCGGCGGGTCAGCGGTGGGGTTGCTGGCCGACCGGGCGGATGACGATCTCGTTGAGGTCGACCGAGGCGGGCTGTTCGAGCGCGAACATGACCGTGCGGGCGACGTCGCCGGGAGCGAGCTTGGGTTCGCTGGCGCGGCCGGGTTCGGCCGGCCCGGCGTCGGTGAGCCCGGGCTGGATCAAGGTGACCCGGATGCCAGTTTCGGTGGCCTCGGCGCGGATCGACTGGGCGATGGCGGTGACCGCCCATTTGGTGGCGGAATACAGCTGTCCGGGGACGGTGACGCGGCCGGCGACCGAGCCGGTCAGGATCAGGTGCCCTCGCGCGGTGGCCAGGGCGGGCAGGGCGGCGCGGGCGGTCAGCGCGGTGCCGTAGACGTTGGTCAGCACCATTTCGCGCCATTGCTGCGGGGTGCCGGTGCCGTGCAGGAAAGACGTGGGCGTGAAGGCGCCGGCGTTG
>JASHYW010000619.1 GCA_030042885.1 Streptosporangiaceae bacterium
GGTCGAGGTCGGGATCCTCATCCCCGAGCGCGTCTTCCAGCACTGGTCCGACGCGGGCTGGGCCCTTGAGCCGGGCTCGTTCGTCCTGGCCGCGGGCCCTTCGTCCGCGTCCCTCCCGCTCACAGGCAGCTGGCAGAAGGCGAGTCCCTGACCCAGCCCGGCGGCGGGCGCGTCCGGATCAGGGCGGGAGCTGGTCACCGCTCACTAGGGCGGCGATGCCGCTGACGTTGCCGTACTTGGTCATCGTGGCCAGCGCCCCGGCCCGGTCCAGCACGTACCGGTCGAAGAAGGCCAGGGTCACCCTGGCGACCAGCCGCTCGGTCGAGTTCGTTCCGGTATAGGGGACCATGTGGTCCGCCCCGAACAGGTCGAGGTAGTACCTGGTGCTGTGCTCATCCGCCTTGTACAGCTGAAGGCTCGTCCACGGCGGGTTGATCGTATCCGCGCTGCCCTGGACGAACAGCATCGGCGGTGCCCCGTCCGGGAAGTAGCGTCCGGGCATGGGAGGCCACTCCGCCCCCGACAGAACGGCCACGGCCGTCAGCCTGTGGTCCGTGCAGCAGGCGTTCGCCGCGAGGGCGGCCACCGTGTCGCCTCCGTCGGACTGCCCCGCGGCCGCGACCTCGCGACGATTGAGCAGGCCGGTGAAGAACTGGTGCGGCCGTGCGCTCAGGGCCAGCAGCCTGCTGAGCACATACGACATGTCTGCGGGCTGGTTCACCAGGTCCGGCTCGTACGCGGCGGTACCGACACGGCAGTCTGTGCGCGGGAAGTTCACCACCGCGACCACGTAGCCCGCGCTGGCCCACGCCTGCAGGAGGTGGGAATACGTGGCCCCGCACTGCATGAATCCGGGCGCGAACATGAGCAGCGGGAACGGGCCGAGGGCGGGCCGGGATCCTGCCGAGCCCGGGGCTAGCGGATACCAGATCGCGGTCAGCAGCGAGCGCTGACCGAGGTCCTCACCGGTCGGGCCGACGTGGGCCGGCTCGAGGAAGGTCACATGCCGCTCGCCGACCCGGTAGCTCCCGGCCGCACCGACGGCGATGGTCCCGCCGGGAGCATGGGTCGCAGGAGCCGGCGTGTCCCGTGTGGCTGGCTTGACCGTGTCCTGCCTGGCAGGTTTCGCCGCGTCCGGCTGCGGGCGGCCCGCACAGCCGCAGACGAGCGCGAGGGCCGCGAGAACGAGCGCGGCGGCGATCAGTCCGCTGGTCCGCGCGGCCGGAATCACGGCTGGATCCTAACCTGCCCGGGAGCTGGTCGCCAGCAAAGCCACCGATCCCGGAGGCAGCCCTTTGTCCCGCATTACCGGAACGTGACATCACCCGATGCCCGGGTGGAGGGCATCCCGGTACGCCGGCCAGGGCCGTGCCCTCTGGCCATGCGATCGACTGCGACACATCGAGGTAACGTCCGCCGCAGTCGTTACCGGCCACGTAACAACCGAGTAATACGTCCGAAACTCGCGCATGGGACACATGCCTTGCAGGAATACCGAACGGCCGGGGTGGAGCCAGCGCACAGCTTGGACGCCAGCAGGCCCGTGAGCCCCATGGAGGCACCGTGATTCCCTATGCTAGCTGGCTGAATGCCGGGGATAACTCCTGGCAGATGACAGCAGCCACGCTGGTCGGGCTGATGTCCATCCCGGCCCTGGCTGTGCTGTACGGCGGCCTCGTCCAGAAGAAGTGGGCGATGAACACCATCATGATGGTGTTCTGCACGTTCTGCCTGACCCTGATCACCTGGGTGCTCTGGGCGTTCAAGATGGGCTTCGGCACGCCGCTGGTGCACACCTTCCTCGGCGACCCGCGGACCATACTCGGGCACGCCGCCGAGCAGGGCCAGGCGAACATCCCGCTGCTGAACGGGCTGATGCCGAACTTCAGGTTCCCTGAGTCGTCGCTGGCCTACTTCCAGTTCGTGTTCGCGGCGATCACCCCGATCCTGTTCATCGGCAGCGTGATCGGCCGGATCAGCTTCAAGGTCTGGCTGGTCTTCGTGCCGCTGTGGATCACCTTCGCCTACGCGGTGAACGCGTTCCTGCTCTGGGGCGGCGGCTACTGGGCGGGCAAGGGCGCCCTGGACTTCTCCGGCGGCTACGTGATCCACCTGGCCGCGGGCGTGTCCGGCTTCACCGCCGCATGGGTGATTGGGCCCAGGCTCAAGCGGGACCGTGAGCGGGCCATCCCGAACAACCTGCTGTTCGTCGCGGTCGGGGCCGGCATCCTGTGGCTCGGCTGGAACGGCTTCAACGGCGGGGACCCGTACTTCGCGGGCGCGGACGCCGCGGCCGCGGTCATCAACACCAACCTGGCCACCGCGGTGGCCATGATGACCTGGATCATCATGGACATGGCGTTCAGCGCCGAGAAGAAGCCCACCTTCCTCGGCGGCGTCAACGGCATGATCTGCGGCCTGGTCGGCATCACCCCGGCGGCCGGCTACGTGAACGGCTTCGGCGCCATCGTGATCGGCCTGGTCTGCTCCTCGATCGTCTGGGTGGCCTGGTATTACCTGCCGAAGTACGTGTGGCCGTTCAACAAGGTCGACGACGCGCTCGGCGTGGTGTACACGCACGGCATCGCCGGGTTGTTCGGCGGCCTGCTGGTCGGCCTGCTGGCAGACCCGAAGATGATCGAGTACCTCGGGCTCGGCAAGACGGCCTCGGTCAGCGGCGCGGGCCTGTTCTACGGCCACCCCAAGCAGCTGGCCATCCAGGCCGGCGCCGCGCTCACGATCATCGTCTGGGACGCAGCCGTCACGTTCGTCATCCTCCGCGTGCTCGGCCTGTTCATGAAGCTCAGGCTGCCCGACGAGATGCTGGAGATCGGCGACGTGGCCGTGCACGGCGAGGAGGCGTACCCGTCCGATGAGCTGGTCAGCGTGGGCGCCGCCTCGGCCGCCGACGAAGCCCTGGCCAAGGACGGGAGGGTACCCGAGAGGGCGGCGTCCACCGCTGCCAAGGCCAAGAACGACTCTTAGCCGCCAGCTTGCGCTACGTTGCGGCCGTAGCGCAATCAGGGCGCATCCGGGCACCCGGCGCGGTGCCCGGATGCGCACCCTGGTCAGGCGAAGAAGTGCGTCTTGGGCCGCGCCAGCCGCTGGCCGTCCAGGGTGATGTCGGCCTTCTCGTTATAGAAGGCGATCATCCCGGCGATGGGCAGCAGCTGCCGGGTCGGGAAGTCGTAGCTCCAGGCCAGGTCCGCGTGCACGGTCCCGCCCGCCCGGACCGACCAGTAGCCGCTGGTCGTGCCCTTGTAGGGGCACGAGGTCACGGTGCCGGTGGGGATCAGGTGCCCGAAGTCGACATCGGTCCGGCTCAGGTAGTAGCGGGTGGTGCGGCGCGGCACCGGTTCGACGTGGTTCGTCGCGGTGATTGCCGCCGGATAGTCGTTCATGACCTGGCTCCCTCGCCTCTGACCCTCGCCAGCTACGGTAGCCACCTGAGCCTCGCCGGGCCCCCAGCGGCCCGGTCAGTGGCCGCGGAAGGCCTCCTCTAGCCACCAGGAGCCGCGGGAGGAGGTGACCTTGGCGTCGATGAGCAGCGGCCGGTCGCGCGGCCCCTCCAGCCAGGCGCGGACCGCGCCGAGGTCCGCGACCTTGCGCACCGTGACCCCCTCGAAGCCGAAGCCGCGGCCGATGGCGGCGATGTCGGTTGGCGGGAACCGGACCGTGTCCAGCGGGTCGCCGTCCGGCCCGAAGTGATGCACCTCCGCGCCGTACGCCTCGTCGTCGTAGACCACCACGACCATGGGAATCCCCAGCCGCACCACGGTCTCCAGCTCGCTGACCCCCATCAGCGCGCCGCCGTCCCCGAGGGCGGCCACGGCCAGCCGCTCAGGCCGCGCGACCGCGGCCCCGATGGCCGAGGCCAGGCCCAGCCCGATCGACTGGAACGCCTGGGTGAAGCAGAAGCCCGCCTCGTCCGGGACCGACAGGTACATGCTCGGATAGCCCATGAAGTTCCCGGAATCGACCGCCACGGTCCGTTCTGCCGGCAGCAGGTCATCCAGCGCTATGGAAAGCGCGCGAGGATCGATCCGCTGCCCGTCGCTCTCGTCCGCGGACGGCACGTCCCGCCACCGCACCTCGCGCGCGATCCGCTCCCGCAGCCCCGCCGACCGGTAACCTCGCGCACCTCGCATCCCCGCCGCACCAGGTGACCCACCGTCATCCTTATACCGAACGGTCCCTGGTTCCCCGCCTCCGTCATCCGCCTCGCGCCCGCCGGCGAGCGCGTCCGCCACCGCCCGTGCGGTCTCGGCCACGTCACCGAGCACGCCGAGGTGGACAGTGTAGGGGGCTGGGGAGGCGGGTGGGGCGCCGAGTGCGCTTGCATCGTCATCGACCTGGATCAGCGTGGTGCCCGTCCCGATCAGCTTGCCGTGCCGCGTCGTCCACATGTTGAGCGAGCAGCCCCAGCCGACGATCACGTCGGCGCGGGTGATCAGCTCGGCCGTGAGCGGTGAGGCGAACCCTCCGCTCACGTCCAGGTCCCACGGGTTGCCCCGGAACAGCCCCTTGGCCACGGCGGAGGTGGCCAGCAGCGCGCCGCACGCGTCCGCCAGCCGCTCGAGCTCCGCGCGCGCGGAAACCCGCGAGTCGGCCCGGACCGCAGGACCGCGCGCGCCTCGGCCCGCGATGAACACCGGCCGTTCGGCCCCGCGCAGCACCGCCGCGACCGCCGTCACCGCCTCGGGGGAAGGCCCGGGCGGGTAGCAGCGCGGGGCGGCCTGCACCGAACCGGCTTGCCACGGCGCGGCCTGGACGTTCAGGGGCATGGCCAGGATCACGGTCCGGCGGCCGCGGGCCGTCTGGTAGGCCCGGTCCG
>JASHYW010000620.1 GCA_030042885.1 Streptosporangiaceae bacterium
TCTCGGTGCTGTGCCGCACCGAGGGCATCATCCCGGCCATCGAGTCGGCGCACGCGCTGGCCGGCGCCCTCGACGTCGGCCGCGCCCTCGGCCCGGACGGGCTCATCATCGTCAACCTGTCCGGCCGCGGCGATAAGGACGTGGACACCGCGTCGAAATGGTTCGGCGTTTGAGGATGGTATGACAGGCATGGGCAAGCCGCAGGCGCCGGGGACACCGCGAGGACCCGAAGGGCCGCAGCGGTGCCCCGGCGCCGAGGACCTGCCTCCCGCTGTACCTTCTGGCGTGCCTCCGGCACGACCAAGCGAAGCGCCCGCGATCCAGGCCAGAAGTTGAGCGCGGTCACGGCCGCCTTCAGCCAGGCGAACGCGGACCACCGCGCCGCCCTCATCGGCTACCTGCCCGCCGGGTTCCCGACCGTCCCGGCCGCCATCGACGCCGCCCTGGCCATGGCGGCGGCCGGGGCGGACATCATCGAGATCGGCCTGCCGTACTCCGATCCGCTGATGGACGGCCCGGTGATCGCCGAGGCCATCCGCCGCTCGCTCGCCAACGGGACCCGGGTCGCCGACGTGCTCCGCACCGTCGAGGCGGTCGCGGCGGGCACACCTGTCCTGGTCATGACCTACTGGAACCCGGTCGAGGCGTACGGCGTGCGGGCCTTCGCCCGCGACCTCGCGCAAGCGGGCGGATCGGGCCTGATCACGCCGGACCTCACGCCCGAGGAGGCAGGCCCCTGGCTCGAGGCCTCCGACGCCTCCGGGCTCGACCGGGTGTTCCTGGTCGCGCCGAGCTCGACCGACGAGCGTGTGGCCAAGATCACGAAAACCTGCCGCGGTTTCGTCTACGCCGCTTCGCTGATGGGCATCACCGGCACCAGGGACGCGGTCAGCAATGACGCATCTGCCCTGGTCAAGCGGATCCGCGAGCACACCGGACTGCCGGTGGCCGTGGGCCTCGGCGTGAGCAACGGCGCCCAGGCGGCGCAGGTGGCCGCGTTCGCAGACGGCGTGATCGTCGGCTCCGCCTACGTCCGCCGCCTGCTCGATGCCGCAACCGGGACCGGCGCCGCCCCCGGGACCGGCGCCGCCCCCGGGACCGGCGCCGCCCCCGGAACCGACGCCGCCGCGGGGCTGCGCGCGGTCCGCGAACTCACCGCCGAGCTTTCCGCCGGCGTGCGGGCGGCGCATCAGTAGCTGCCCGGCGACCCCGCTGTTCCCCAAGCTGTCATCCGGGCCCACGGGGTAGTGTCCAAGGGCCTGGCGCGTTCATGCTGGGCGCGGCCTGCTACGCGGTTGGCGGCTTCTGGGTGGAGTCGGTCCGCATCGGCCCGCTGCCGCAGGTGCTGGGCGTCACCGAAGGCGCGCTCGGGGACGTGGCGGTCTTCGTCCTGGCCGTCGTTGGTCTATACCTGACCAGGCCGAGAGGCACCCCACCAGCACGTACGTATCCCAAGCCAGAGCCAATAACCCTGGTGGGCGATTCTCCCGGTGATGTAATGTCTAGGTAACAGGGCCAATGTCGTCCCGTGCGCACGGGCGTTGCGTTATCGAGACGACGGGAGAGCGCATGGTGGCGGCTGGCCTTTACGACCCCAATTTCGAGCACGACGCGTGCGGCGTCGGATTCGTCGCTGACCTTACCGGCCGCGGCGGTCACGACGTGGTGTCCAGGGCGCTGCGGGTGCTGTGCAACCTCGAGCACCGGGGCGCGAAGGGCGGCGACCCGGGCACCGGGGACGGGGCCGGGATTCTCACCCAGCTCCCCGACGAGCTCTTCCGCGCCGTATGCAGCTTCCCGCTGCCCGGACCGTGCTCGTATGCGGCCGGCCTGGCTTTCATTTCGGCCGAACGGACAGTGGTCACCCCCGCCATCGAACGGCTGGCCGCGGCCGAGGGGCTGATGGTGCTCGGCTGGCGTGACGTCCCGTACGACGTCACCGCCTGCGGGGCCGGCGCGCGGGCGGTGCTGCCCGAGCTGGTCCAGCTGTTCGTCGCGGGCGCGAACGGCGAGCGCGGCCTCGAGCTCGAGCGGATGGTGTTCTGCCTGCGCAAGCGAGCCGAGCATGAGGGCGGGGTGTACTTCGCCAGCCTGTCGGCCCGGACCATCGTGTACAAGGGGATGCTGTCCGCCCCCCAGCTCGAGCCGTTCTTCCCCGACCTGTCCGATCCCAGGTACTGCTCGGCGCTCGCGCTGGTGCACTCCAGGTTCTCCACCAACACGTTCCCGTCCTGGCCGCTCGCCCATCCGTACCGGTACGTGGCGCACAACGGCGAGATCAACACGATCCGGGGCAACCGCAACTGGATGCGGGCCAGGGAGGCGATGCTGGCCACCGACCTGATCCGGCCGTCGAAGGACGGGAAGGGCATCGAGCGGCTGTTCCCCGTGCTCGACGAGGAAGGCAGCGACTCGGCCAGCTTCGACGAGTGCCTCGAACTGCTGCACATGGGCGGCCGGTCGCTGTCGCACGCGGTGCTCATGATGATCCCCGAGCCGTGGGAGAACCACGAGGAGATGACCCCTGAGCGCCGCGCGTTCTACCAGTTCCACGCCGCGCTGATGGAACCGTGGGACGGCCCGGCGCTTATCGCGTTCACCGACGGCTCGGTCATCGGCGCGGTGCTCGACCGCAACGGCCTGCGGCCCGGCCGGTACTGGGTGACCAGCGATGGCCTGGTCGTGCTGGCCAGCGAGGTCGGCGTGCTCGACATCGACCCCGCCACCGTGATCAGGAAGGGGCGGCTTCAGCCGGGCCGCATCTTCCTGGCCGACACCGCGTCGGGGCGCATCGTCGAGGACGAGGAGGTCAAGGCGGCGCTGGCCGCCGAGCACCCGTACCAGGACTGGCTGGACGCCGGGCAGCTCCGCCTGGACGACCTGCCCGGCCGGCCGCGGGACTTCCTGCCCCCCGGGGAGGGGGAACTGCTCCGGCAGTAGCGGATGCACGGCTACACCGAGGAGGAACTGCGTGTCATCGTCGGCCCGATGGCGCGGACGGGCGCCGAGCCGGTCGGGTCGATGGGCACGGACACGCCGGTGGCGGTGCTCTCGGACCGGCCGCGGCTGGTAT
>JASHYW010000621.1 GCA_030042885.1 Streptosporangiaceae bacterium
CACCGCGGCATGCTCGGACCGGGGAGCCGGTCCGGTGCCCGCGACCGCCCAGGCAACGATGCCGCCGCCGATGACGGCGGCCGCCGCGGCCGCCGCGACGATCCGTGCCGTCAGCCGCATGGTGTGGTTCGACCCCGCCACCGTCGATCGGCAGGCATCACGAGCAACGTCCGCCGGGGAGGGGCGTTTGCTACCACACTCTACCGGCAGGACGCCGGGCGCGTGCTCGGTGTAAACCCCACTGACGGATGGTCACGCGGGATCGCCGACCAGGGCCCGGTCGAGGGCGGCAAAGCCGATCCGTCCCTGCTCCATGCGCACCGAAGGTCCGAACGCGCCCTCCACCAGGTCCCGGTAGAGCTCGATCTTCTTGGACTCGACACGCGAGCGTAACCGTACAGAGGGGTGCAGCGTCACCGGGATTGCCTTGACCGATGCGAGGCGCGCGGCGGCTAGGGTTCGGGCTATGTCCTCAGGGTTGATCGCGGCCTGCTTCTCCCCCGAACGGCTGGCGGCGCGCCTCCCCCGCCCCGGTTCCTGGCGCCCGTACCCGGCGGCACGGGACCGGGCGGCATGGGACGCGGTGCACCCGGCCACCCGGGAACACCTGCTCGGCCAGGCGGCACGCCTGCTAGCGCGTCCCTGGCCGGTGCTCACCGCGACCGGCTATGCGAGATTCTTCGCCGACGGCGATCGCCAGGCGTACGAGAGGCCCTACTTCGCGCGGCGGGACCGGCTGAGCGCGGCGGTGCTGACGGCGGCCCTCGCCGGGCCGTCGCGGTCACGGGCCGACGACATCATCGATGGCGTCTGGCTGCTGTGCGAGGAGACCAGCTGGTGCGTGCCCGCGCATCACCTGTTCGCGCGCAGATCCGGGTCGCCGCTCCCCGACCCGGCGGAACCTTGTGTCGACCTGTTCGCCGCGGAGACTGCCGGGCTGCTCGCTTACACCGATCTGCTGACCGGGGATCTCATCGAGGAGATCGCGCCGGTGGCGCGAAGGCGGCTGCGCGAGGAGGTGAAGGCGCGGGTGCTCGATCCCTACCGGGACAGCGACGAGTGGTGGTGGTTCGGGCTGCGGAAGGAGGACCTGAACAACTGGACGCCGTGGATCCACTCCAACCTCCTGCCGGCGTCGCTGCTGCTCGATAGCCGACCTTCCGACATCGGGCTCACCGTCCGGCGCGCGGTCGAAGCGCTCGACCGGTACCTCGACGCCGTCCCGGATGATGGCGGCTGCGACGAGGGCATCACCTACTGGTGGCGGGCGGGCGGGAGCCTGTTCGAGTGCCTGGCCACGCTGGCCTCGGCCTGTGGCGACGACTACGGCGTGTTCGAAATCCAGAAGATCCGCGCCATCGCGCGGTATCCGGTGATCGCTCATATCGCCGGCCAATGGCACGTCAACTTTGCTGACGGGTCCGCCAGGCTCAGCCAGACTGCCCCGCACGTGCTGTACCGTTACGGCCTCGCGGTCGCCGACGACGAAGCGGCCAGGCATGCCCGCGCGCTGCGCGGCGACCAGGACGCGGCGGCGGACCTGATCGCCGGCGCCAACGGCTCGATCGCCCGGCCGCTCAGCGCGATGTTCGACGCCTCGTGGTGCGACGCGGCGCCCTGCCCGTTCCCGATGCCCGCCCACGCCTGGCTGTCCGGCACCGGCGTGCTCACCGCCCGGTCGCGGGCCGGCACCGCGGCCGGGCTGTTCCTGGCCGCCAAGGCCGGCCACAACGCGGAAAGCCACAACCACAACGACATCGGCTCCTTCATCGCGGCCCTGGACGGCCGCCCGCTGCTCATCGACGTCGGCGTCGGTGTGTATACCCGCCAGACCTTCGGTCCGGACCGCTACGAGATCTGGACCATGCAAAGTTCCTGGCACAACGTGCCCGAGGTCGACGGCGTGGCGCAGGTGCCCGGCCGCGAGTACGCGGCCCGCCGGGTCCAGGGCCTGCTCGGCGCCGACTCCGCCGAGCTGTCGATGGACCTGGCGGGGGCCTACCCGCCCGAAGCCGGGATCCGCTCGTGGCGGCGGACGATCCGGCTGTCCCGCGACGGTACCGGCGCCGGCAAGATCATCATCGACGACGCCTGGGATCTCGATCATTCTCCCGAACGGATCGTGGTGCACCTGGTCGCGGCCCGTGAACCGCATCCGGTGGCTCCCGGGCGCTTGGTGATAGCTGCCGTCAGCGGAAGCAGGGACCTCGCCGTCGACTACCCGCACGCAGACTTCGACGCCCGGATCGAGGAACGCCCCATCGACGATCCCCGGCTGACCGGTGTTTGGGGCTCCCGCATCTACCGGATCACGCTCGCGGCTCGCCAGCCCGCCGCCCAGGGTGCCCTGTATCTGAAGATCAGCCTGGCGTGACGAGGTCGGATGGCACGATGCTCACCGGGAACGGGAGCACCGCGTGGTGCTCCTGGTCGCCGATGACGCGGGCGGCCTAGTCCTACGTGCCGGAACGCAGCTCGTGGACGGTCAGCTCGGGACGGTCCCTGTCCGGCTCGACGATCCAGGACGCGGGGATGCCGAAGCCCGGCCGGACCAGACGTCCGGAGCTGTGATGGCATCCATCGTGCTCTCCTCCTGTCATGTTCGCCACCATGCCGGGCAGTACTGACATTCCAGCGCAGCCGGGCCCCAGGGCGCCCGGCGGGTAAATGCGCGGGGCGCAGCGAGACTGACACGCTGGAAGTTGGGGCCAGGCCCATGGCAGAACCGGTATCGTACGGTGCCGTGCTGGACGGCGAGCTGGTCTTCATGCCGGGCAAGGTCCCGCGGCGAGGAGTGTTCGCGCTGTGGGGCAAGGGCTCGGGATCGGCCAAGCTGGAGCTGGTCTTCCCCGGTGGCAGGTACGGCATACGCAAGCGTCTGGTGTCGGCGGATCTCATCCCGCTCGCCGAGGCGCTCCCGGCGCTACTCGCGCTCGATCCCGATGAGCGCGCCGGGCGGCCGGTGCGGCGCAGCGTCCGGGTCTGGGCGGCGGCCGCGGCCGCGGGGGTGGGCCTGGTGGCGCGGGGCAGGCTGCTGCCGACCGTCGGAAGCGACGACACGGATGTCTGGCGGGCGGGCCCGCTCGATCCGTCCGATCTGAGCTGGCTGCGCGAGCTCGCCGCCGTCTTCCCGCCCACCGCGCACGCCCTGGCCGTTCCCGGCTCGCGGCCGATGCGGCTCCGCTCCCCCGAGGCACTGATCCGCGAGCTGTGGGATGCGATCGCCGACATGATCGCGCGCTCGCCCGCCGCGACGCGGACTACCGCCTCGACTGCGTTCGCCGCCGCCGAGCCGACCCGGGTCGGCGATCTGGCCGAGTGGCTCGCCGATACGACCGACGGCCTGGCGGCCGGGGCCCGTCTCGGTCTGCGGATCGAGACGGGCCCGGTGCCGCCGACGGCCGGAGATGAAGAAGACCTCGCCGACGACAAGGAATACTTGCCAGGTGCGGTCGAAGCGTATGGGGTCCAAGGACTCGGAGAGTTCGACGGGGTCGAAGAGGCGGACGGGGCCGACGGGGCCGCGCCGACGTTCCAGCTGGTCCTGCAGCTGCGGAGCAATGCCGATCCCAGCCTGATCGTCGATGCTGCGGCGCTGTGGAACCAGCCAGAGACGGTGCTGTCCAGGTTCGGCTCGCAGGCGGAGACGGACCTGCTGCTGGCGCTGCGCCGCGGCGCTCCGATCTGGCCGCCGCTGGCCGAGGCGTTGCGGCAGGCGAGCCCGGCGGCAATCGAGCTGGACGACGACGCGCTGACCAGCGTGCTTGGCCCGGCGGCCGAGGAGCTCGCGGGCGCCGGCATCGAGGTACTGTGGCCGTCCAGCCTGCTGGACGGCGGCCTCAAGCTCAGAGCCGTCCCCACCCCGGCTCCGGGGAAGCTGACGGAGGCCGGGTTCGGTCTCGAGGCCCTGCTGGATTTCCGCTGGCAGCTCACGCTCGACGGGGCGCTGCTCGACGCCGACGAGATCGCCGCGCTGGCCGAGGCGAAACGGCCGCTGATCAGGCTGCGGGGCCGCTGGGTGATGCTCGACCCAGCCCTGCTCGACCGGCTGCGCCGCCCGCCGCGGACCCGGATGCGCGCCTCTGAGGCGCTCGGCGCAGTGCTTGCGGGCTCGGCGGAGATCGACGGCGAGACGGTGACGGTGGTCGCGGAAGGCCCGCTCGCCGACCTGGCCGCCAAGGTCGCGGGCATCGCGTCCGCTCCGGTTCAGGTCGAGCCCCCGACAGGGCTCACCGCGACGCTCCGGCCCTATCAGCGGCGCGGCCTGGCCTGGCTGGCCCGGATGTGCGAGGCCGGGCTCGGCGGCTGCCTGGCCGATGACATGGGGCTGGGCAAGACGATCCAGGTCATCGCGCTGCACTTGCACCGGCG
>JASHYW010000622.1 GCA_030042885.1 Streptosporangiaceae bacterium
CCGCCACCATGTGCTGGCTGATCCGCTAGAAGGCCCGCGCCCGTCAGCGGGTTTCTGCCTCACGCTCACGGTCGATAGGGTTTCCCCATGCCCGACAAGGTCCTGTACACCGCGGAGGCCACATCCAGCGGGGACGGCCGGAACGGCCGCGTCGTTTCCTCGGACCATCGCCTCGACCTCGACCTCGCACTGCCGCCCGAGCTGGGTGGCAGCGGCAACGGCACCAACCCCGAGCAGCTGTTCGCGGCCGCCTACGCGGCCTGCTTCCACAGCGCGCTGCGCGGCCTGGCGCGCCGGGCCGGCGTCGACGCCCGCGACTCGACCGTGACCGCGCAGGTGGGCATCGGACCGGAAGCCGGCATGTACGGGCTGGAGGTCACGCTGATCATCAGCATCCCGGGCCTGGACCCGGAGCAGACCAGGGAACTCGCCGAGGCGGCGCATCACCGGTGCCCGTACTCGCGCGCCACCCGCGGCAACATCAGCGTCGAGCTGCGCGTCCCGTGAGGGCCGCCAGGAAAGCGCCACCTGGCCGACCCTGCGGGCCGATGCCAGCAGCGGTAATTGGGCCAGTTCATCCGTTGACCCGCCATGGTCCAAGGTTCTAGGGTTCGCGTCATGAACTTACGTTCGGGATGCGAACCAACGACCAACGGAGGTCGTCATGAACGACTGGGACGTCACCAGCTACGAAGCGAAAGACAACCTGCTCCGGGTGCTCAGGCGGGAAGCCGCGGCGCTGTTCGAGATGGCCGGGAACGGCCCCTGGACGGCCGCGACCGCCTGCACCCAATGGGAGACCAGGGACATCGTGGGCCACCTGATCGACGTGACGGAGAGCTACTTCACCGGGTTCGACGCGGCCCGCGAGGGGCTCGCGGTCGACGAGCCGCTCGGCCTGAGAGTGATGCAGCAGCGCCTCGACGAGGGCGCCAAGGAGTACCGCGGCCTGGACCAGGGCGAAGCGATCGCCCGGCTTCGCTCGGACTTCGAGAAGATGATGGAGATCAGCGAGGCGCTCGGTCCCGGGGAATGGGGCAGCCTGCACGTCGCGCACAAGTACATGGGACCGCTTCCAGCCTTTTTTTACCCGTGGTTCCAGCTCCTGGATTACGGCGTGCACGGCTGGGACATCCGGCAGGGTACCGGCCGGGCGCATGGGCTGATGGGCGACACCGCCGACCTGCTCGCGCCGCTCATGTTCATCGTGTGGCAGGCCACCGCTGAGGTCCCGTCCGACCTGGATGCCTACGGCATCGGCATCCGCGTCTCGGGGCGTAACGCCCAGGACTACCTGGTGAATGTCAGCGTCGACGGCCTGAGCTACGCTCAGGAGGACGTGTCCGGCCTGCCCGCCGTGATCGAGTTCGATGCCGGGAGCCTGGTGCTGACGGCGTTCGGGCGGGTGAACGCGGGAACGATCAGGGGCGACCGGGCCGTGGCCGACCAGTTCCTCAACTCGTTCTTCCGGATCTAAGGGGCGCCTGGCCTATGGATCTCGCCGCTATCGAGGCGGAGCGTGCCCGGCTGCACGCCGAATACATCACCGACGACCGGCCGCCGAGCAGCGCGCGCGGGATCCACCACACCGCGCTGCTGAGCTCCGACGTGGAGCGGACGATCCGGTTCTACCAGGGGATCCTGGAGTTCCCGCTGACCGAGATCATCGAGAACCGGGACTACCAGGGGTCCAACCACTTCTTCTTTGACGTCGGCCATGGCAACCTGCTGGCCTTCTTCGACTTCCCCGGCCTGGACCTCGGCCCGTACGCGGAAGTCCTGGGCGGCCTGCACCACATCGCGATCTCGGTGACGCCGGAGAAATGGGCTTACCTGCGCGACAAGCTGGCCGCGGCCGGCGTCCCCTGCCAGGAGGAAAGCGGCACGTCGGTGTACTTCCGCGACCCCGACGGCGCCCGCCTGGAACTCCTGGCCGACCCGCTGGGCGAGATGTACGGCCACCACGTCCTGTGAGGCCGCCGTGATCACGAAGGATTTTCAGTCTGGCCGGACTCAGAAGTCTTCGTGATCATGGAAACCCGGGCCGGGGCGAGCCGGTGCCCTGCTACGCCTTGATGCTGAACACCACCGTGATGACCAGGTCACCCGGCTCCACGATGACATGGGTGTCGAGCGCGGCCAGGCTCTTCACGGTCACGGTCACCGCCATCTTGGCGCCGGCCGTCCTCAGCGCCCCGGCCGACGGCGACACGGATACCTTGCTGGCCACGCTGCCAGGAACCTCGAGCGCGAAGTCGGGGACCGGGCCGCCCACCGCGGTCAGGGTGAACGTCCCGCTGGCCGCCTTGCCCTTGGCGGCCGACAGCACCAGCTTGGTCGGCGCGGCCGTCAGGTGCCCCTCGGTCGGTGAGGGCGAGGGTGACGGCGAAGGCGAAGGCGAAGGCGACCCGGACGACGACGGGGCCGGCGTGGAGGGTCTGGGCCTGCCCGGCGTGGTCCCCTGGCTCGTCGTGGGCGTGTCGGCCAGCACCGACGAGGTCGGCGTGCCCGTCACGGCCACGGTCTTGCGGCCCGGCGAGGAGGACGCGGCGGCGGAGCCCGGAGCGGTGGCCGACGTGACTGGTGAAACGCCGCCGCCGAGCACGGCCGTGGAGGCCTTATCCGGGTGCGAGCCCCCGGCGATCAGCAGCGTGGCGATCCCCGCCGCCAGGACCGCCCCCGCGACCGCGGCCACGGCCGCCGCCGCCCGTCGGCGCCGCCGGACCTCGTGCCACCACAGCGGCCCGGGCGGGTTAATCGGCTTCGGGAAACCCCTGCGCCCGAACGACCCCGCGCGATGCGTCACGCTCACCCGGTACGCGCGCCCGGCCGGCGCGTCATCGGTACAGGCGTTCAGGACCTGCTCGCGGAGCCCGGGCGGGAGCGTGACCTCCGGCGTCACGCCGTCCGGGTCCGGCCGCCCGGCGAACCCGGCGGTATCACTCCCGCTCCCTTGGCTTCCCGCGGGGCCGAGCTGGCGCTGGCATTCGTTCCGCGCGACCGCGTGCAGCCACGGACGAAGCCGGTCCGGGTCGCGGAGCCCCTGGAGCCTGGCGGTGGCGATGATGAAGGTGTCGTGCACGGCCAGGGCGGCGCGATCCGGCGGATCGGGACCAGGCAGCATGAGCCGGCAGTAGGTGTAGAGCTGCGCCGCGTAACGGTCGTACGCTTCGGCAAGCCCATCCGGGTCACCTGCGACGATGGCCGCGACCAGCTCACGGTCCTGCATGCGCCTAACCGTAGTTGGCCGCCGCACCACGGTCAGTCGGAACGGAGGAACCAAGATCAAGGGAAGCGGACAAGGCACCGTCACCGGGACTGCGCTCCGCTGCGATCCCTGGGAAGCAGCCCCGGTTCAGCGCAGGCTGGACGGCGCGGCGGATCAGTTGTACGCCGCGTCCGGACCGCGGGCCGGCTGGCGGCCCTCGGAGTCGGGCTGAGCCGGGGGCCGGA
>JASHYW010000623.1 GCA_030042885.1 Streptosporangiaceae bacterium
GTCGAGCAGGCTGGCGTCGGTGTAGCCGAGCAGCGCGACCGCCCGGTCATACCTCAGCCCGGCCTCGTCCGATCCGGCCAGCAGCTGGTCCAGAATAGACAGCGCGTCACGTGCCGAGCCTGCGCCCGCGCGCACCACAAGGGGAATCACGGCGGGCTCGAACGGGACGCCCTCGGCGGACAGGATGTCCTCCAGGAGCTCGCGCATGACCGAGGGCGGCATCAGCCGGAACGGGTAGTGATGCGTCCGCGACCTGATCGTCGGGATGACCTTATCCGGCTCGGTAGTCGCGAAGATGAACTTCAGGTGCGCGGGCGGCTCCTCGACGAGCTTGAGCAGGGCGTTGAAACCCTGCTGGGTCACCATGTGCGCCTCGTCGATGATGTAAATCTTGTAGCGGCCCGCGACCGGCGAGTAGAAGGCCCGCTCGCGCAGGTCGCGCGCGTCGTCGACGCCGCCGTGCGAGGCTGCGTCGATCTCGATCACGTCGATGCTGCCTGGCCCGGACGGGGCGAGCGCGACACAGGAATCGCACACCCCGCACGGATCGGGCGTGGGGCCGTTTACGCAGTTCAGGCTGCGGGCCAGGATGCGCGCGCTGGACGTCTTGCCGCAGCCGCGCGGGCCGCTGAACAGGTAGGCGTGGCTGACCCGGCCGCTGCGCAGCGCCTGCCTGAGCGGGGCCGTCACGTGGTCCTGGCCGCGGAGTTCGGCGAACGTGGCGGGGCGGTACTTGCGGTACAGGGCCAGGCCTTGCGTGGTCCGGGTTGCTTCGGAGTCTTCCGCCATGACCTCATCCTCGCCTGCGAGGACCCCCCGCGCACCCGTCAGAGCCCGCGTACCCTTGCTGCCTTCCGGCCCTGGGGGGGTTGGCGAGGTAACGCCGCACGGGGGGTCGTTCGGTAAGTCTAGCCAGCCCGGGCACCGCTCGCGCCCATCGGCCCGCACGCGGCCGCTCCTCGCGGATGCCGACCCGCCCCAGCCCGTGCGACGGCTGTACCTGCTCCCGCACTCCGGTAAGCTTCCCCGCGGAGGATTCGCCTAGTGGCCTAGGGCGCACGCTTGGAAAGCGTGTTGGGGGCAACCCCTCGCGAGTTCGAATCTCGCATCCTCCGCCACCGTGACCGTCTGGCGCTGGTGTCCTGCGGGCTCTTCCCTGGCCGCCAGGACCTTGGCTAGTGCTTCCTCAGCGGGGTGCGCGCGGGCCTGGGCGCGGGCGGGTGCGCCTTGCGCTGGGCCGCGGCCTTGGCCGCAGCGGCCGCGTTTGCCTTGGCGGCTTGCTCAGCCAGTTGCGGAGTCATCCAGTTGAGCATGGGGCCGAGGGCCGCCCGCCACACGCTGCCCTGGTGGCCGCCGCCCGGAATGATCACGAACGGCACGTTCGCCAGCCGGGTTTGCAGTAGCTGCCGGAAAGCCGCCGCGGCGCTGATGTCCGCCCTGTCCTGTGCTCCCGCCGCGAGCCAGAAAGCGGGAAGCTGGTCGCTGACCGGCACTCTGGTGACGTACTCCTCCGGGGTGTTAATGATCTGCAGCGCCGGGTTCCCGCGGAACACGTTGACCAGGTACGGCTTCCCGCCAGGCTTGTTGCCGGCCGGCACCTGGCTGAGGGTAGGGGCGAAGTACCCGGACATGACTCCCGCAGCCCCGTAGCGCTCCGGCTCCTGCAACGCGATGTTGGCTGCGCAGAACCCGCCCTCGGAGTAGCCGGCCAGGCCCCAGGCCCGGCCCGGCGGCTGCACGCGGATGAGCCGGGCTATGTAGTCCGGCACGTCCCGCGCGACGAAGGTCATGTCCTGGATGCCGCCCGGATCGTTGAGGCACTGCAGGGCGTACTGCAGGCCGCCGTCGGTGTCGGGCATCACCAGCACCGCGGCGTCCCCCGGATGAGCCTCGAGCAGATTAAGGAAGGTCGGGATCACGCCCAGCACGTCCACCCACGCTGCTGGGTTGCCCGGCGAGCCGTGCAGCAATTCGATGACGGGGAACCTGTAGTGCGCGTAGGCCTTCTGGAAGTACTGCGGCGGCAGGTAGACGTACACGTCGCGGACCAGGTGGCTGCGCGCCCCCGTGACCGTCGTCTGGAACAGGTACCCGACCTGGGCGTCTTCGGCGGTGCTGGTGACCCGGCCAATGTCTTTGTCGAATTGCTTGTTCGAGCCGGCGCCGATGACCGAGTACTTGGGAATGGTGCTCGCGCCCTGGCCGGTGAGATCATTGATCATCCCGCCCCAGGTCTGGTAATAGTCGTAAAACTTGTTAACCGCGGCAATTCCGAAGACCATCGCGGGGATGAAGGCAAGGCACGCGGCAAGCACGCGGAACACGACGTGCTTGGCCACCGCTACCCAGACGAGCAATGCCCCGAAGACCACGATCAGCAGCAGGAAGAACCCGGTCCCCTGGGGTTCAAACACTCGGATCTCCTCGCCGGGGTCTGGTCTGCCGGGTGGTCCGCCTATCCGGAGTAGGCCATATCACCGCACTGCCAGGTGATCACTTGTGCGAACGTCCGGGGCATCAGTTTCAGTTCCCTGGGCACGCGACTGCGCCCCCGGGGAACGACCGCGGTGGAGGTGGGATTTGAACCCACGGAGGGGTTGCCCCCTCACACGCTTTCGAGGCGTGCGCCCTCGGCCACTAGGCGACTCCACCGTGGGCGAGCTTACCCGAATCGGCGCGCGGACGACGGCCGACCTCACCCGCCGCGCTGCCTGCGGGCTTCAAAGAACTCACGGAGCACGGCACCGCACTCGCTGGCCAGGACACCGCCGATGACTTCCGGGCGGTGGTTGAGGCGCGGGTCCCTGAGCACATCCCACAGCGAACCGACGGCACCAGCCTTCGGATCTTCCGCGCCGTAGACCAGCCGGCCGAGCCGGGCCGCCGTCACCGCCCCCGCGCACATCGTGCACGGCTCAAGGGTCACGACCAGCGTCAGGTCCGTCAGCCGCCAGCGGCCCAGGGCCGCGGCCGCCTGCCTGATCGCGACGATCTCCGCGTGAGCGGTGGGATCATGGTCGGCTTCCCTGCGGTTGCGCGCCCGCGCCAGGATCGTGCCGGCCTCGTCGACGATGACGGCGCCCACGGGCACGTCATCCGGGCCAGGCCGAGCCGGGCCCGCCAGCTCCTGCCGGGCCTGCACCGCCTCGGCCAGCGCGAGCCGCATCGCGGGCTCGAAGCCCGCGGCGTAACCGGTCACGGGCCGAGCGCACGATCCAGGGCGCGCTCCACGGCTTCCCCGAAATGCAGCCGCTCGGCAATGCCGGCCACGGCGTCCTCGGGGTAGAGGTCAAGGTCCGCAGCCACCGCCCCGAGCTCCATCTCCTCCAGACCGAGATCGGCGAAGATGGACATGTCGCCAGCCGGGAGCACCTGGTCGA
>JASHYW010000624.1 GCA_030042885.1 Streptosporangiaceae bacterium
GACGTCGGCCGGGGAGTGCGGGCCCTGCACCGCGATCAGGTTGGCGAGCGTATCCTCGTCGTCGTTGCGGACGTTGACGGTGATCCTGGTCTGCTTCTCGAACGCGGTCACCAGCCCGTCGGCGGTCTGTTCGTGCTGGCCGTTGTACAGGGTGATCGATTGCGCGGGCGAGCCCGGCGAGCCTGAGCCTGATGAGCTGCAGCCCGCGAGAATCGCGCAGGCCGCCAGCATGCCCCAGGCCGCGGTGGCTCGCCAGCGCATCATGAGGCCGCACCTGGGCAGATCGAGTTGAGCTCGTTGCTGGCCATCGTGACGGCCTCCTTGGCGTTGCTGCTCTTTCCGTTGCTGGCGAAGAACTTCTGGTAGGCGTCGGCGAGCTGGATGATGGTATCGCGCAGCGCCCGGTCCGGCGTCTTGATCTGGCGGAGCGGAAGGATCTGGGCCTCGGCGTAGCCAACCGGATCGGCAGACGGGTCGGGGCCGTCGCTGAGCACCGCGCTCACCTGCTCACAGGTGCTCTGGATGGCCGACGACCGGCCCGACGCGGCGGCCACATGGGCCGATGTGGTCGCCGACGAGGCGCAGGCGCACACCAGCCATACCGCCAGGACGAGGAACGCGCCTCCGGCCGCACCGCGTAGGCCCGCTGTGTCTCGGTTGGTCATGTGCCCTTCCCGTGGTCCGGACACGACTTAGATCGCAGGCAAATTAGCTTAGGCTAACCTAATAAGTCATGCCAGCCGTATCTTGAGCTACCATTCTGGCTTGCCTGGCCGGGCCCCGCCCGCGTCTCCTCGGTCAGCGGCCGACGGCGTAGCCCTGCATGCCGCGGGGGTTGGCGGCGGCGTACAGGATGCCATTGCGGCGGGCGACCGCGCTGATCCGGCCGAGCGACCAGGCGGGCCGGACATTGACCAGGTGGCCGCGTCGCCGCAGGTCAGCGAGCACGTCCTGCCCGACCCGGGACTCGACCTCCAGCACGCGCGGCTGCGCTTGGCGCGGGTAGAACGACGACGGCATGTGCGCGGAGTGGAACGACGGGAAGTCGATCGCCTGCTGCAGGTTCATGCCGAACTGGACATGGTTGAGGAAGAACAGCAGCGACCACTGGTCTTGCTGGTCGCCGCCGGGCGTGCCGAAGGCCAGGTAGGGCTCGCGGTCCTTCAGGACCAGGCTGGGGGTGAGGGTGGTCCGCGGGCGCTTGCCCGGCGCGAGCGTGGCGGGCAGCCCGGGCGTGAGGGTGAACATCTGCGCCCGCGTGCCGAGGCAGAACCCGAGCCCGGGGATGACCGGCGAGGACTGCAGCCAGCCGCCGCTCGGCGTGGCCGACACCATGTTGCCGAACCGGTCGGCCACATCGAGGTGACAGGTGTCGCCGGCCCGGTAGCTCGAGCCGGCCCGACCGCCCGGCCCGCCGGTGTCCATGGCCGGGGCGCCGGTGCGCATGATCGGCTCGCCGGTGCCCGGGTCGAGGGGCGGGGGCTCGACATCAAAGCTCGGGGCCGCGCTAGCTTCGTCGCGGCCGACCCGGCCAGCGTTGGCGGCGAACGAGCCGACGGTGAACCCGGGCAGCCGGGGCGGCCTGCCGTCCGGGGAGCCTGGACGCAGCTCGCCTGACGCCTCTCGCCCGACCAGGCGGCGCCTGGCGGCGGCGTATTCGGCGGACAGGAGAGTCTCGACCGGTACGTCGGTGAAGTCGGGATCCCCGTACCAGGCCTCGCGGTCGGCGAAGGCGAGCTTGGCGCATTCGGCCACGGCGTGGATGTAGTCCGCGCTGCCCGGGCCCATGGCCGCCAGGTCGAAGCCCTCGAGCAGCGCGAGCTGCTGCAAGAACACCGGTCCCTGGCCCCACGGCCTGGTCTTGCACACGGTCAGGCCGCCGGCCTCGAAGGTCAGCGGCTCCTCCAGTCGCGGCCGCCAGGCCGACATGTCGGCGTAGGACAGCAGGCCCCGGTGCAGCCTGCCGGTCACGTCCATCGCGTCCGTGGAGGCGACGTAGGCGGCGATCGTCTCGGCCACGAAGCCCTCGTAGAAGACCCGCCTGGCCGCCTCGATCTGCTCGTCTCGGTCCCCGCTGGCCGCCTCGGCCTCGACCAGGATGCGCTGGTAGGTAGCGGCCAGCGCAGGGTTGGCGAACAGCGAACCGGGCGGGGGCACGTGGCCGCCCGGCAGGTAGACCTCGGCAGAGCTGGGCCAGTGATCACGGAACAGCTCGGCCACGCTGGCAATCCCCCAGCTGATCGCGGGCACCAGCGGATAGCCGCGGGCCGCGTAGCCGATCGCGTAGCCCATCACGTCCCGCAGCTGGAGCGTTCCGTACTCCCGCAGCAGCAGCATCCACGCGCCGAACGCCCCCGGCACGCAGGCCGCGAGCAGCCCGCTGCCGGGCACGAGATCCAGTCCGAGGTCGCCGAACGCCTCGGGCGTGGCGGCCGCGGGTGCCGTGCCCTGCCCGCAGAGGACGAAGGTCTCGCCCCGGCCGGCGTGGTGGGCGATGACCGGGACCTCACCGCCAGGGCCGTTCAGGTGCGGTTCGGTGACCTGAAGCACCAGCGCGGCGGCCACGGCCGCGTCGAACGCGTTGCCGCCCTGCTCGAGCACGGCCATGCCCGACGCCGATGCGAGCCAGTGCGTCGAGGCCACCATGCCGAACGTGCCCGCCAGCTCCGGCCGGGTGGTGAACTCGGGAATACCGCCCATGGCCCGATCCTCTCATCAGGGGGGCAAGCTCGAGATCCTCAAGCTGCGCGAGCGGGCCAGGAAGGACTGGGGGCCCGGCTTCACGCTGCAGCGCTTCCACAAGGCGCTGATGGACCTCGGCTCTCCCGCGCTCGGCCTGCCCGGCACCGCCGTCGAACGCGGCTGACCGCGCGGTAGCCTGAGGCCATGCGCAGACTGACGCCGGTGCTCGGCCTCGCGTGCGCGCTGCTGCTGGCGGCGGTCGCGGTGACCGGGTGCGCGTCGGCCAGCGGCGCGTCCGCCATCAGCGTCAGCAGCGCTTACGTGCCGCAGCCTACGACGCCGGGGACCACCGTGGCGTACCTGGACATCCGCAACAACGGTCACGCCGACCGCCTGATCGCGGTGCACACGAGCGTGGGCGGGACGGTGCAGCTACGCGCCCCGGCAGCGCGGCACGCGGGCGTCCTGGTCATGCGGACCGTACCGGAGATACCCATTCCGGCGGACTCCCTGGTGCAGCTGAATCCGGACACGTACCACCTGCTGATCACCGGCGCGGGCCCGATGGACGACGGCAAGGACATCATGCTGCGGCTGACCTTCGCCGACGCGGGCACCATCACGGTCATCGCCCTGGTGACCAACCCCGAGTCCGGCGGCAGCAGCTACTTCCTCAACTGAGCCACCGCGCCGACGGTGGGCCCGCGCAGCGGGGTCCGGTCGGTGTTGAAGTCCGGCCGCCACTCCGGCAGGCTGACCAGGCCTGGCTCGACCAGGTCGAAACCGTCGAACAGGTCCGTGATCTGCGCTCGCGACCGGAGAGTGAAGGGCATCCGGGCCCCCGCGTAGGTCTGGGTGGTCTCGGCCAGCATCTCCGCATCGGCGCCGTCCGAGGTGCCGATCGATATGGCCAGGTAACTGCCGGGCGCCATGCGCTCGCGGAACTTCGCGATCATCCCCGGCGCGTCTTCGTCATCGCTGATGAAGTGCAGCACACTGAGCAGCAGCACCGCAACCGGCTGCTCGAAATCAATGCAGCTGGCGAGCGCGTGGTGAGCGAGGATCGCGTCCGGTTCGCGCACGTCTGCGCGGATCGTGATCACGCCGTCCCGCGTGGCGAGCAGCGCGTCGTTGTGCGCGACCACGATCGGGTCATGGTCGACGTAGACGACCCGCGCGCCGGGAACGATGTCGCGGGCGACCTCGTGGACGTTCGGCGAGGTGGGCAGGCCGCTGCCCAGGTCGAGGTACTGTCCGATGCCCTGCTGGGCCAGGAAGCGCACCGCGCGCAGCAGGAACCCGCGGTTGGCCAGGGCCAGCCGCCTCGGCTCCAGCCGGGATTCCATCAGCTTCTCGGCGGCGGCCCGGTCGGCGGCGAAGTTGTCCTTGCCGTAGAGCAGGTAGTCGTAGATCCTGGCGATGCTCGGGCGGCTGGCGTCAACGCCCTCGGAGACCCGGGCCTGAAATTGCCTGGTGACCGTGCTCCCTGCCGCCAAGAGCCTGCCCTCCGCTGCAACCGTTTGCGGCCAACGCTACAACATGCCGGCGGGTGCCGTCGATGACCCGTGCGCGATCGGGGCTGGCGTGCGCATCTGGGACTCAGCCGATGACGTGAGCGGCGGCCGGGGCCCGGCGGGTCAGCGGCATCCTGGCCCGGGTCTCGTCGTCCCGCGGCGTGTAGACGACGATGCGCGCCTCGGGCAGGTCCGGGACGTCAAGCTCGCTGACCGCGAGGCGGAGCGAACCGGCGCGCGGATGCAGGTAGGTGAGCGTGCGCGGCTCAGGGTCTGCGACTTCGTGCCGCGCCCACAACTCGGCGAACTCGCGGCTCATGCTGGCCAGGCGGCGGATGTCCTCTTCCCAGTCCGGGTCGCCGACGTGGCGGCCGTACGCC
>JASHYW010000625.1 GCA_030042885.1 Streptosporangiaceae bacterium
GAGGTGCGCGACCGCGTCGATGACCGCGTTCTGGATCGCGGGGGTCGAGCCGATCGTCCCGGCCTCGCCGATGCCCTTGACGCCTAGCGGGTTCAGGTCGGTGGGCGTCTCGCTGGTCACCAGCTCGAAGCTGGGCAGGTCCGGCGCTGAGATGGCCGAGTAGTCGGCCAGCGTGGAGGTCAGCGGGTTGCCGTCCGCGTCGTAGAGCACCTCTTCGAGCAGCGCTTGCGCCGCGCCCTGGGCAATCCCGCCGTGGCGCTGGCCCTCGGTGAGCACCGGGTTCAGCACCGTCCCCGCGTCGTCGACGGTCACGTGCCGCAACAGCTTCGCCTGGCCGGTTTCGGTGTCGACTTCCGCCACGGAGACGTGGGTCCCGAACGGGAACGTGGGCCGTTCCTGGGTGAAGCTCACGTCGGCGATCAGGCTGCCGCCGCTGGTGTGACCGGCGACCTGGGCCCAGGACAGGGCCGTGTCCGGGTCGCCGCGCACCTGCCACAGCCCGGTGCTCGTATCGAGCACCACGTCGGCTTCGGCGGCCTCGAGCATCTCCGCGGCATGGTGCCGCGCCTCGTCCTTGACCTCGAGCGCGGCCTTGTGCACGGCCGAGCCGCCGAGCTGCAGCGACCGCGAACCGTAGGTGCCGACGCCGGCCGGGATCAGGTCGGTGTCACCGTGGACGACCGTGATCTGGTCCATCGGGATGCCGAGCTCGTCCTGCATGAGCATCGCCCACGCGGTGTGGTGCCCCTGGCCGTGCGCTGAGCTGCCGGTGTAGACGGTGGCAGAGCCGTTGTCCGTCACCTCGATCTTGGCGGTCTCTCCGGCGTCCGGGTCCGGCGCGGTGATCTCGACGTAGGAGGAGAGGCCGATGCCGAGCTGCTTGGGGTCACCGCTGGCGCGCCTGCGCCGCTGCTCCTCGCGGAGCTGCTCATAGCCTGCCGCGGTCAGCGCCTTGTCCAGCGCCTCCTCGTACTGGCCGGTGTCGTACATGGCGCCGGTCTTGGTCTGGAAGGGGAACTTGTCCGGGGCGATGAAGTTGCGCCGCCTGACCTCCGCCGGGTCCATGCCGATCCCGGCGGCGAACAGGTCGACCGCGCGCTCGATGGCCGCCGTGGCCTCGGGCCGGCCAGCCCCCCGGTAGGCGCTGATCGGCGTCGTGTTGGTCATGGCCATCCGGAACCCGGCTTGCACGTCCGGGATGTCGTACACGCCGGGCGCCATCAGGCAGGTGAGGAAGGGTAGGAGTCCGCCGATGCGCGCATAGGCACCGGCGTCCTGGATGACGTCGATGCGGTAGGCGAGGATGCGGCCGTCCCGGCTGCCGCCGATCTTTATGTGCTGCAGCTGGCCCCGGCCCTGCGTCATCGCGACCAGGTTCTCGCTGCGGGTCTCGGCCCAGCGCAGCACCCGGCCGGTTTTCCTGGCCGCCCAGGCGACGGTGATCGTGTCCCGGTCGATGCCGATCTTGGCGCCGAACCCGCCGCCTACGTCGGGCACCACCACCCGGATCTGGTCGGGCGCCATGCCCAGGCCGCCGGCCAGGATGAACCGGCTCACCTGTGCGTTCTGCGAGCTGGCCCAGACGGTCAGTTTGCCGTTCTCGTACGCGGCCGCCGTGGCCCGCCCCTCCATCGGGAGGCAGGCGACCCGCTGGTTGACGATGTCCTGCTCGACGACCACGTCGCAGGTGTTGAACGGGGTGTCGTCGGTGGACACGGCGTTCTGTATGGCGATGTTGGTGCCGGCGGCAGGAAACAGCAGGGTCTGGTCGGCGACGGCGGCCGTCGGTCCCAGTACCACCGGCAGCGGGTCGTAGTCGACGGTGACCAGGTCGGCTGCGTCCTCGCCCTGGTAGCGGCTATCGGTTATCACCACCGCCACCGGCTCACCGACGAACCGCACCGTGTCGATCGCCAGCAGGGGCTCGGCCCACGGGCCGCCGAGCGGCGCCGGGCTGCCGTCCCACTCGCCTGAGCTCGGCGGCGGCGGGGCCAGGTCATCCATGTCGCGGACGGTCAGCACGGCGACTACGCCCGGCTCGTTGAGGGCCTCGCTGGTATCGATGCCGGTAATGCGCGCGTGCGCCAGCGGACTGCGCACGAAGGTCACGCATGCCGCCTGGTTCAGTTCCGGCGTGCGCAGGTCGTCCACGTAGACGCCGCCGACGGTTAGCAGCCGCGGGTCCTCCGTCCGGATGACCCGGGTGCCCATAATGCTCATGTAACCCCTCCGCAGCAATCGACTGCATGGCCCTCGCCAGCGAAACTACACCTAAGCGGCCTTGAGAACGATTGCCGGTTCCACAAAGCCGCCGCAGGTAATTATGACTGAACCACGCAGGAAGCGGATCACCGCGGGAAAACGGGCGGCCGTGGCGGCCGGGATCGCCGGCCCGGCCGCCTTCACTGGCGCGTGGATCGCAGGCTCGCTGCGCCAGACCGGGTACCCGGCCGCCGAGATACAGCTCAGCGGGCTCGCCGCGCCCGACGCCAGGGATCCGTGGATCATGCTCACCGGGTTCCTGGTCCTCGGTGGATGCACCGTGGCGTTCGGTGCGGCCCTGCACCAGGCCCTGGGCGGGCGCGGCCGCGCGGGCCCGGCGCCGCGGCTGATCCAGGGGGCCGGCCTGCTGACCATCGCGGCCGGGCTGCTGCGCCGCGACCACATGCTGCTGACCCCGGGGAGCGTGTCCTGGCACAATCACGCGCACGACGTGGTCAGCGCGGTGATCTACGCCGATCTCGTCGTGGCGCAGGTGCTGCTGGCGCTGCGCTTCGGCCGCGAACCGGCGCAGTCCGGAGCGCCGGACGACCCAGGCTCGTGGGACTGGAGGCCGTGGCGGCCGTGCCTGCTGGCCAGCGCCGGTGCCACGGCCGCGGCGCTGATCGCGTTCGCCGCCGATACCTCCGCGGCGAACGCGGGCATCTTGCAGCGCGTCGCGGTCAGCATTCCGCTGGCGGCCATCGCCGCCGTCGCGGTGAGGCTGCTCAGGGGGCCGGTCAGGACTCCGGCGAGGACGCCCTGGCCGTGACCCGCGAGTGATCCCGCCAGGCCAGCTCCGCGAACCGTTCGGCCTGCGCCTGTCCACCGGTCACGCCACCAGGGTTGCGGCCAGCCGATCCATCGTCAATCCCGATCGATTCCCCATTCCCCCGCGCCACCTCACCCTCACCACCGGGGCCGGTGACCCGGGAAACTTAGCGGGCGCCGCGGGCGGCCGGGGGGCGGCGGCGGGCGGCAGGGTCGGCGAGCACGGGCGGCTGCCAGCCCGCGTCGGCTGGATTGAGCGTCATGCCCGGCGGGACGATCTGGTCGATCCGGTCGAGCACATCGTCGTCCATCCTCACGCTCGCGCCCGCAAGCAGGTCTGTGAGCTGGTCCATCGTGCGCGGCCCGATGATCGCCGACGTCACGGCCGGGTGCCCGACCACGAACGCGAGCGCCATGCGGGTGAGCGAGACGCCGGTGTCCGCCGCGACCTTGATGAGGTCCTCGACGGCGGCGAGCTTGGCCACGTTCCCCGGCAGCGACGGGTCAAAGCGCTGCGGTATCCGCTGCGCGCGGCCCCTGGTCATGTCCACGCCGGTGCTCTCGCGGATCCGGCCGGTCAGCCAGCCGCCCGCGAGCGGGCTCCAGGCGATGACGCCCATGCCGTACTTCTGGCACGTCGGCAGCACCGATCCCTCGATGCCTCGCACCAGGATCGAGTAGGGCGGCTGCTCGCAGCGGAACCGGACATGACCGCGGCTCTGCGCGACCCACTGGGCCTCGACAATCTGCTCGGCGGGGAACGTGGACGAGCCGATGGCGCGGACCTTGCCGCTACGGACCAGGTCGGAGAGCGCGGACAGGGTCTCGTCGATGTCGGTGTCCGGGTCCGGCCGGTGCATCTGGTACAGGTCGATGTAATCGGTCCGCAGCCGGCGGAGGCTGTTCTCCACCTCCCGGACGATCCACCGCCGCGAGTTGCCGCGCATGTTGACGTCCTGGCCCATCGGGCTGTGCGCCTTGGTAGCGAGCACCACCTCGTCGCGGCGGCCTTGCAGAGCCTGGCCGACGATCTCCTCGGACTCCCCCGCCGAGTACACATCCGCGGTGTCGACGAAGTTGATGCCGCCGTCCAGCGCGGCATGGATGATCCGGATGCTTTCGGCGTGATCAGGATTGCCCCACGCGCCGAACATCATGGCGCCGAGGCAGTAAGAGCTCACCGTGATCCCGGTACCGCCGAGCGTCCGCATCCGCATCCTGGCCGCCGCCTTCCATCTCCGTCGCGCTTGCTGGTCGATGTGCCATCTTAGTTTTCGCCAGCGGACATGCGGATGAGCCAACCCACGCAGAGCCCGACCAGGGCCAGGCGCGAGCCCCTCGATCGGGAGGGTTCGCGCACCCTGTTAATTGTCAAGAGCATGTATATAGTTGACTTAGACAATTGATGGCCATGGGTGATGACATGGGCGGACTGACAGCGGAGAACCGGGCGACGGGGGCATACCAGGCGGACGGCGCGGCGGCAGTGGGCGGTCGGCCCGCCTGCGAACACGGGGACGACGACGGTGCGGCGGCTGCGGGCGGCCGAGGGGCAGGGGAACACCGCGTGGACGACGGCGCGGTGGCGGCGGTGCGGGCGTTCAACCGGTTCTACACGAACGTGATCGGGCTGCTGCGGGGCAAGTACCTGGACACTCCGTACTCGCTCACCGAGGCGCGGCTGCTGTTCGAGCTGGGCCAGCGGGAGGCCAGCGAGGTCACCGACCTGCGGCGCGCGGTGGACATCGATCCGGGCTACCTGAGCCGCATCCTGAGCAGGTTCGCCTCTGACGGGCTCATCACCCGGCAGCGTTCGGCGGCCGACGGGCGCCGGCAGGTCATCCGGCTGACGGGGACGGGACGTTCGGCCGTGGCGCGGCTCGAGGCCCGGTCCGCGGGGCAGACCAAGGACATGCTGGCCGGCGTCCGGGACGAGGACCGGCGCCGCCTGCTGGAGGCCATGCGCGTCATCACCGACGTGCTCACCGGATCACCGCAGCCGCGGGGCTACCTGTTGCGGGAGCCCCGGCCGGGCGACATGGGATGGGTGGTGCAGCGGAACGCGGCGGTGTACGCGGAGGAGTTCGGATGGGACGCCTCGTACGAGGCGCTGGTGGCCAGGATCGTCGCTGATTACGTCGAGCACCGCGATCCCGACGCCGAGGCGGCCTGGATCGCCGAGGTCGACGGCACCCGGGCGGGCTGCGTGTTCTGCGTGCGCGAGAACGCCACGACAGCCCGGCTGCGCCTGCTGCTGGTGGAGCCATGGGCCAGAGGGCTCGGGATCGGCTCACGGCTGGTCGAGGAGGTGCTCCGGTTCGCCCGGAGGGCCGGGTACTCCGACATCACGCTATGGACCAATGACGTGCTGGCCGACGCGCGGAGGATCTACCAGCGAGCCGGCTTCACCCTGGACAGCGAGGACCGCCACCACAGCTTCGGCAAAGACCTGACCGGCCAGAACTGGTCGCGCCGCCTGTAACACGCCAGGCCAGGCGGAACGCCAGATTCATCGCGGAATACCTACTGAGCAAGTATTTACTTGACGGCGCGTATGGGACACATTTGAATGGAGATGTTGCAAATAGTGGGAAACGTCGGCTCTGCATCTTGGCCTGGAGGTCAGGGGGTCGGCTATGGCAGCTCGCCGCGGCGAGCTATACTCCGAGCACGGCCGGGAGTCTGACGATAATGGGCTGGCT
>JASHYW010000626.1 GCA_030042885.1 Streptosporangiaceae bacterium
GCTGTGCACGACGTACAGCGCCTCGAAGTTGTCGTCCACGTTGACGCCGAGCCTGGCCCACGGCTCGCCGCGGTACCTGGCCGGGATCTCGGCGGCGCGGTCGGGCATGTCGCGGATGTGGCCGACGCTGGACTCGACCACGTAGCCGCGGCCGAGGTATCCGGCGATCGTCCTGGCCTTCGACGGGGACTCGACGATCACCAGCTTGGTGCCATGGCCGTCACCGCCGGCGGCCCTCGCCTTCGGGCCCCCGGCGCCCGGTGCCTTCGAGGCGCTTCCCGCCCTCGTCTTTGCCGTCACTGTCCTTGCTGGCACGCTCTTCCCGTCCTCGCCTTCGCGCGGTGACCGTCTCCATGTACCCGTGGTCACGCGCCGCCCTGCAGCTGTAACCGTCGGCCCGGTACGGTGTGTTCCCACGGGTTCGCTGCGACAAGCCAGAGATTTTGCCGTCACAGGTTGAACCGCCGGTGAACTCAAGCACAATAGGACCGATGGCCGAGTACGCCTACCTCGTCGTATACCTGCCCCGCGGAACGTCCCGAGACGCTCGTGACACCGCGCGGCGGATCCTGGCCGACCACGCCGAATACGGGGACTGGGAACTGTCCAGGCTCCGGCTCAACGCCGACGGCAGCAGGAAGGCTACCCTCCGAAGGCGCATCATACGCCCAGTCCGCACATTGTGAGCTCATCGGCGACGGATGCGGCGCGCTTGCGGCCCGGCTGCTCCGGGCGGGCGTGACCATGTGCGGTTCCCCGGCGCGGTGCTAACAGCAGTCAAGGAACCGGTCCAGGACCCGGACTCCGAAGCGCAGGCCGTCGACGGGGACCCTTTCGTCGATGCCGTGGAACATGCCAGAGAAATCCAGATCCGGCGCCAGCCGCAGCGGCGTGAAGCCGAAGCACCGCAGCCCGAGCCGGCTGAACGACTTGGCATCGGTACCCGCGGACAAGCAGTAGGGGATCACCCGGGCTTCTGGGTCTTCCGCGACGAGCGCGCTGGTCATCGCGCTGTAAAGCGCGCCGTCCGGTGTCGTTTCCAGGGCGATGTCGGAATGGATGACCTCGCGCGTCACGCCCGGCCCGAGCACCCGGTCCAGTTCGGCGAAGAACTCCTCCTCATAGCCAGGCAGGAACCGCCCGTCGATTTCGGCGATGGCGGTCTGCGGCACGACATTGACCTTGTACCCGGCCCGCAGGACGGTCGGATTTACCGTGTTCCTGAGGGTCGCGCCTATGACGCGCGACACCGAGCCGATCTTGCCGAGCACCTGCCCAGGATCGTTAGGCATAAATTCGATGCCGAGTGCGTCGCATGCTCCTTCCAGGAACGCCTGGACCGACGGGATGAGGCGGGTGGGCCACTCGTGCCGCCCCAGCCGTCCGACCGCCTCGGCCAGCTCGGTGACCGCGTTGTCCGGCTGGATCATCGACCCGTGGCCGGCCCTGCCGCGCGCGGTCAGCCGCATCCAGGCCATTCCCTTCTCCGCAGTCTGCAGCAGGTAGAGCCGCTGGCGGCCCAGGGTCATGCTGAAGCCGCCGACTTCCCCGACCGCCTCGGTGACGCCCTCGAACAGGTCCGGGTGGTTGTCCACCAGCCAGCGGGCCCCCCAGGTTCCGCCCGCCTCCTCGTCCGCGGTGAAGGCGAGCAGGATGCTGCGGGCGGGCGGCCGCCCCTCGCGCAGCCGCTGCCGCACCACGGCGAGCATCATCGCGTCCATGTCCTTCATGTCGATCGCGCCGCGGCCCCACACGCAGCCGTCGACGATCTCCCCCGAGAACGGATCATGCCGCCAGTCGGGCGCGCTGGCGGGCACCACGTCGAGGTGGCCGTGCACCAGCAGGCCTGGCCGTGACCCGTCCCGGCCGCTGATGCGCGCGATCACGCTGGCGCGCTTCGGGTGCGATTCCAGGACCACCGGGTCGAGCCCGGCCTCGCCGAGGAGCCCGGCGACGTGCTCGGCGGCTAGCCGCTCACCAGGACCGGAGTGGTCCCCCGGGTTCGACGTATCGATCCTGACCAGGTCACGGCATATGTCCACGACCTCGTCCCGCGCTGTCACCAGGTTCGCTGTCACCGGACTATCGTCGCACCTGGCTTCCGGCCGGCCGGCCGTACCCCAGGGCCCGCAGGCTGGCCCGGGCACTTCGCTTGACGCCTCTCGGTTTGCTAAGGTAAGCGAGCCGATGCGTACCACGCGTCGAGGGTCCGGGTGGCGGAATAGGCAGACGCGCTAGCTTGAGGTGCTAGTGCCCGTTAAGGGCATGGGGGTTCAAGTCCCCCCTCGGACACATGATTTCCCCATATCCACGCGTTTGCGGGCATGCCGGATCGTCACCCGGGTGCGGGCTGCCGCCAGCGCCGGGCGATCGGCGTTCCTGGCTTCTTTTTCCTTCCTGATCTGGGCTTTGCAGCCAGCCTTAGTTCGTTTTCACGGTGACGGTCTTGCCGGTCTGGGTCGCGCGCGCCTGCACAGTCGCGGCGGCCGGGTTCCAGGTGAGGGTGATCTGGTGCTCGCGCAGGTAGCCGATCACCTCGGCCGGGCTGGTGGTGCCTGTTACATCGGCGCCGGCGTAACGGGCACTGCCAGCCCGGCCGACGCGATCAGCTACCTGCGCGAGCACCAGATCACCCTCACCTGGAGCCCGGCCGCCACGACCGTGCAGGCAC
>JASHYW010000627.1 GCA_030042885.1 Streptosporangiaceae bacterium
GAGCCCACGATTCGCGCGCCTCCGCGGCCAGGCCGTTACGGGCCTGCGCCCGGCCGAGAAGCCTCAGCGTGGCCGCCTGCCGCTGCCGGTTGCCCGAGGTCTGGTGGCTGGCCAGCGCCCGACGCAGACAGTCCAGAGCGTCCGCGTCGCGTCCCAGTGACAGGTAGCAGCGCCCGAGACACCACAGGGCGTACCCGGCGCCATCCACTTCTTCGATCTCGGCAAATGTGCGCCGGGCCTGCTGCAGATAGTCAAGGGCCTCGTCGGCGCGATTGAGGTCCAGCAGCGCATCACCGAGATTGACCAGGTTCACGCCTTCGCCGTACCGATAGCCAAGCTCCCGAGTCAGGTCAAGGGCCCGCCGCAGCAGGTCGATAGCCTCCTCCGTCCGGCCTAGTCTCGTATAGGCGTCGCCGAGGTTGTCCGCCGCCCGCGACTCGCCCCTGCGGTCGCCGATCTCGCGGCTGATGTCTAGCGCCTGCTCGAGGCAGCCGATGGCTTCGCTGTCGCCGATCGTTCCCAAGGCCTCGCCCAGGGTGTTCAGCACCCACGCCTCGCCCCGGCGGTTCCCCACGCGGCGGGCGCTGTCAAGCGCGATGCGGTGGGTGGTGACGAGGTCGGCCCAATTGCCCCAGGCGTTGACGAGGCCGAACAGCGGAGCAGGGAGACGCCAGGCGATCTCGTGCAGGCCGCAGGAGGATGCCTGGCGGGTGGCGGCTACCAGGTTGGCCCGCTCGCCGTCGTACCAGGACAGAGCATCGTCGGCTCCGGCGAAGCTGAGCGGCATCAGGTCGCCGTCGGCGGGTTCCAGCGGAATGTCGTAGCGGTTGGGGGAGACGGCGGTGGCGGCGGCGTCGGCGGTGCGCATGTACCAGCCGAGCAGGCGGCCGATCGCGGCGTCGCGAACTTGCCCGGACAGCTCGGCCACGGCCCGTTCGGAAGAATAGACCCGGAGCAGGTCGTGGAACTTGTACCTGTCCGGGGACGTGGACTCCAGCAGGTGCGCGTCCACAAGGGTCTCGAGCGCGTCTGTGGCCCGATCCTCCGCGATGCCGAACAGCGCCGCGGCCGCTGCGGAGGAGACCGAGGGTCCTTGCCACAGGCCGAGCAGGCGGAACGCGCCGGCCGGGGCGATGCCGTCCGGCTGGGCGCTGGCGGGCAGGCTGGCGAAGCTCACCTGGAAGCTGGCCCGCACGGCCAGATCGCCCACCTGCATCTCGTCGAGCCGTCGACGGGTATCGCGGAGGCGGCTGGCCAGGTCCCGGATCGTCCAGCCGCTTCGCGAGGCCAGCCGGGCCGCGCAGATCCTGATGGCCAGCGGCAGGCCGGCGCAGGCGAGCAGCAGCTCGGCGGTAGCCTCGGGTTCGGCCGCCGCGCGCTCGTCGCCGACGATCCTGGTGAACAGCGTCAGCGCGTCGTCATCATCGAGCACGTCCAGGTCGACCAGCCGGGTGCTGGCCAGGTCGGGCATCCGGCTGCGCGTCGTAACCAGCACGGCGCACGACGCGGATCCGGGCAGCAGCGGCCGGACCTGGGCGGCATCGCGCGCGTTGTCGAGCACGACGAGCACCCGGCGTCCGGCCAGGCTTGTCCGGTACCTGGCCGCACGCTCATCCTCGTCGAGCGGTATCTCCCGGCCGTCGACGCCGAGGTCACGGAGGAACCTGGCCATCACGTCCGCGGCCGGCAGCGGATGCGGGGTGGCGCCGAGCAGGTCGACGTACAGCTGGCCGTCGGGGAAGCTGCCGCGGACCTGGTGGGCCGCGTGCACGGCCAGGGACGTCTTGCCCAGCCCACCGGAGCCGGCTATCAGCGCGATGCGGACGGCTCCGGAGTCGCCGTCTTGGCCGGCGCCTGACAGCAGGCCGGCCAGATGCCGGACCTGGTCGTCGCGGCCGGTGAAGTCGGCCACGTCCATGGGCAGCTGGGCCGGGACCGGCACCGGTCGCGGAACCGGAGACTTGGCCAGGGCGGGCGCGGAACCCGCCGTTGCCGTGCCGGCCAGTATGCTGCCCGGCGCATCGCCCCCGTCCCTGGCCAGCATGTCGTCCTGGGCGAGCAGGCCGGCGTAGAACTGACGCAGTTCGGCCCCGGGATCGACGCCCAGCTCGTCGGAGATGGCAGTGCGCGCCTGCGAGTATGCGTCAAGCGCCTCGGCGTGACGGCCCGCGCCGTCCAGGGCCTGCATCAGCAGCAGCCACAGGCCTTCCCGGAGCGGATGGCTGGCCAGGAGCCTGCGCAGCTCGGGGATGACCTGAGCGTAGCCGCCGCAGGCCAGCTCGGCCCTGATCCGCAGCTCGGTGGCGTCGAGGCGGAGTTCGGCCAGCCGTTCGGCCTCTGCCTCGACCAGAGGCGTCGGCGGGACGTCAGCCAGCGGGCTCCCGTGCCAGAGCGCCAGCGCCTCGGCGAGCTTGGCGGCCGCGTCCTCGGCGTCGCCGGCGGCGAGCGCCCGCCTGCCGTCCCGGACCATCGCCTCGAACACCTGCGCGTCGCTGTCCGCCGCGCCGGTGCGGAGCTGGTAGCCGGGAGCGCGGGTGACCAGGAGGGTGCTGTCCGCATCCCCCAGGAGCCGGCGCAGCCTGAGCACGTAGATGCTGATGAGGTTGGTGGCCTTCGCGGGCGGCGCGTCCCCCCACACCTCGTTGATCAGCACGTCGGCCGGGACGATCTGCCCGGCCTTGATCAGCAGGACAGCCAGGACGGAACGCCACTTCGGGGCTCCGATCCCCTGCCAGTCGTCTCCGGCCCGGACCTCAAGCGGTCCGAGCAGCCGGAACCTCATCATTACCTGGGATCACTCGCCTCCGCTTAGATCGGCGCGGCCGTCAGAAGCTTCACTTAATCATGCCTCAATGGGGACGTAAACCTCTTGCCCGAGGATGACCACATCGCCTCGGCGACGAGGACCGTGACGCCCGACGGCGAGCTAGCCACGCCGGGCGGCTACGGGGGCGCCGTCCGGCGAACGCCTGGAACGCCCGCTCGCCTGGCGGGGCGGGTGGGGCGGGAAGCGGTCCTGGCCCTGGTGGGGGGAGGGGAGGGACCGGCCATGTGGCCAGGACCGCCCGCGGCCGCTGGCATGGCCGTCGTCCCTGCGCCTCTGGCGGGGGCGGGG
>JASHYW010000628.1 GCA_030042885.1 Streptosporangiaceae bacterium
CTGGGTCGGCCAGGCCACCGCCCGCCCCGGCATCCCCGAAGCGGCCGACCCGGCTGCTGAGGCCGCCCGTCCCGCCTCCGTGACGGAGCCCGCCGACTCCAGCCCCAACGTCCCTGACGCCGCCGCCTAGCCCTTCCGGTCAGGCTAACCGGCACGATGGGGCATCGGGCCGGTATAGGCAGGAGCAACGGCCCACGGTAACGAGCTCAGGGCCTCAACGCAGCCTGGCGCTGTCGATCTGGTCCAGGTCGCCGACGCCATTGCGGACCCCGCCGCCGCCGGACCACTGCCACATCAGCGCGTACTTGCTCTGGTAAGTCTGGCCGCCGAAGAACTGCGCGCACCCGCCAGACTTCAGGCACCAGCCGTGCGGGGCGTGGCTCAAGTTCGCAGTCTCTGGCTCGTAGGTCCACTCGTAGGTGTTCGGGATCCGGGAAGCGCTCCCGGTCCCGAAGATCGAGGTCCAGGTCCGTGGCGAGGAGTACACGCCGACCTTGTAGTGCGAGTGCTTCGTGATGTAGTCCGCGAATCCATTGAAATCGGCACGGTCAACGGCCACCGGGACGAAGCTCTGCCTCACCTTGCCGCTGCACGGCGAGGTGTACACGCTGTTCCAGCCGTTGTCTTTGGCGGGCATGATGCCGGGCAGCTCGATGTCCGCCCAGACGACCGGGTAGTTGATGCCTTTCCCGTTCGCGATGTCCTGCAGCGCCCGAGCCGCCTGACTGGCACCCCACTTGGCGGCTTCGGCCGTCGTCCCGTTGTAATGCGGGTCGACACCGGGTCCGCCCATGAACCAGTACGCGCCGTAGCCGATACCCTTGCCGTACTTGGTGTAGTTGATGCGCGCCTGCGCGGCGTTGGTCGCCGAATAGACGATGAAGCTGTCCTTGCAGCCCAGCCAGTGCGCCCAGTTCCCGGTCATGCCGACGTAGGCGCCGCCAAGATGCGGCATGCTGTACGGCGCAGGGCCGGGCACCTTGACCGGCCAGCTGTCTGTGCCCCACCAGAACCCGGGCGGCCCGTCGCCATCAGGCCGCATTGCGGCGGTGGTAGCCGCCAGGCTGGCGCTTGCTGTCACCATAGCCGTGGCCACGCCGCCGCTCGCCAATACGAGCGCCATGCAGGCCTTAAGGACTAGCCACCACCGTCTCATGATTCCTCCGAGTTAATCCTCCGTATCAGGCCTCTCAAATCTACGACCAGCCAGCCCTCCGTCCCGTTAGGCGCGCCGTTCATCTTTTATCCCGGACATGACAAGGCAGTCGGCGTCGCCGGTCAACCTCGTTGGTTACCCGTGACGCTCACCTGATAGAAGCATTGTGGACAGTTACCTCTGAATTCTGCGGGTAACTGTCCACGGTCTCTAACTCAGCACGCCGATTCACCAGCGCGGTGGGGCGGCGCTCAGCTTTCTCCCCGGGCCCACCGTGCTTTCCCCCAGGCCCGCCCTGCTTTCCCCCAGGGCCGCCCTGCTTTCCCCCAGGCCCGCCCTGCTTTCCCCCAGGCCCGCCCTAGGCGCGGCCGGGCTCGGTATGCACCACGACCCAGATCGCGTGCACGGAATCGCCGGTCTTGTTCAGGTACTCGTGCGGGGTAGACGAGTCGAACGCGATCGAGTCGCCCGGCCCGAGCTCGTAGCTCTCGAAGCCCACGTTGGCCTGCAGCGTGCCGCTGATGATCAGGCCGTACTCGCGCCCGTCGTGGCGCAGCGGGCGGCGCTCGTCGGTGGAGTGACCGCCGGGGGAGTAGATCACCTCGAGGAAGTCCGTCCTTTCGTCCGACCCCGGCGTGAGCCGTTCCCAGCGCACCCCGCTGGCCAGGTCGATGATCTTCCGGGAGCTGGCCCGCTGCACGATGCCCGGCAGGCCGCCGTGCGCCGCCGGGAGGCCATCCCGGGCCGGAAGCCCGCCATCCCGCGTCCCGCGCCCGGCCTCCGAGGCTGCCGCCGCGGGATGCGCCGCCGCCCGCCGCGACTCCGCCCGCTGGGCTTGATCCGAGCCGAACAGCAAGTAGTCCAGCGAACTGTCCAGCTCGGTGGCCAGGGAGTACAGCACCCCCACCGAAGGAACCGAGACCCCGCGCTCGATCTGCGAGATGAGGCTGGCCGAGCAGCCTATTCTGCGAGCCAGCTCGCGCGCGGATAGTCGGCGTTCTTCCCGGGCCAGGCGCAGCCGCGGGCCGAGCCCGGTACCAGGGTCGAAATCAGCCGACATGGCGGGAACGGGCATTTTGGACACCAGGGCGGGATCGGTAACCACACCGATGGGCCAACGCTGTTGTCAGAACCACACCCATGGGCCATCGATGTGGTTGGGGTAGTTTCGCGCCGCGTTGGCAGCTTCTGTAGCCGGACATAGTGTAAATCTACACTGCACATTCTGGGTTCCAACCTTGACAGTCCCACTGCACACGTCATTGGATTGTGGGTGCACGAGCAGAGGAGCTTCCATGACTGCACCTTCACTTCCCCTTGCCCCCGCCCCGGGCCGGATGAATGTCGACTTCGAGGAGAGGCTCGACTTCGGCCGACTCCGGCAGTATCGCCTGGACCGCGCCAAGGCCGCGATGGAGGCCGCCGGCCTGG
>JASHYW010000076.1 GCA_030042885.1 Streptosporangiaceae bacterium
ACGGGCACGTGGTGACCCAGACCGCGTTCGGTTCCTGGGCCAGCGGCGTGCAGGCCAAGGAGCAGGCCGACGGGGTGCTCGCCGCATTGCCCCCGTACGCGCTCACCTACGACCCCACGGTGATCCCCCAGCTCGGCACGCAAATTGTCAAGATCGACGGCATCACCGGCGCCGCGGGCTACTACTACCCGCCGAACTACCCGGTGCAGCCATGAAGCCCTTCCCGCCGCTGGCCGCGGCGCACTTCAGTTCCGGCATGACGTCGAAGAAGGGGTGACGGGATGGCCATCGAGGTACAGCCGGAGCGAGCAGAGCCCACGGGCCGCGGTCCCGAGGTCGCGAAGGCCGGACGGCCCTGGTGGAGGCGCGCGGGAGCCCACACCGGCGTGATCGGGGCCGTGGTCGGCTACCTGCTCGGTCACCTGCTCGGCAACTTCCTGGCCGGCGGGTACACCCGCAGCCCGCTGGCCGACGCGAACGACGTGGCGATCGTGCTCGGCTACGCCTTCGGGACGGTCGGCTGGCTGGCCGGGCTGGGCATCTTCAACGACCTGTTCGGGCTGATGCTCGGCAGGCCGCTGCCCGAGGAGGCCAGGCTGCGCGGCGTGGAGGAGCCCGGCTTCGCCAAGTACTTCAGGTACACGCTCGATCACAAGGTGGTGGGCATCCAGTACCTGTACGGCATGATCGCCTACTTCCTGACCGGCGGCCTGTTCGCCATGGCCATCCGCGCCGAGCTGCTGTCGCCGACGTACCACCTCATCGGCCCCAGCCAGTACCTGATGGTGGTCGGCGAGCACGGCACGATGATGATGATGATGATGTCCTCGGTCATCCTCGGGCCGTTCGGGCAGTACTTCGGCCCGCTGCTGATCGGGTCGAAGCGCGTGGCGTTCCCGCGGCTGGAGGCGCTCGGCTTCTGGCTCACCCCGGCCGCTTACATCATCCTGCTGTCCGCCGTGCTGATGGGCGGGTTCCCGACCGGGTGGACCGGTTACGAGCCGCTGGCCACCCAGGCGACGTCGGGCATGGACGCGTACTTCTTCGCCTTCGGCCTGATGGGCATCTCGATGATCCTGGCCGGCTTCAACATGATCGTCACGATCATCAACTACCGGGCGCCCGGCATGCGCTGGAGCAGGCTGCCGGTGTTCGTCTGGTCGATGTTCACGGTGTCGTTCCTGCAGGTGCTGGCGGTCCCGGTGCTGGTGGGCGCGTGCTACATGGCCCTCACCGACCGGACCTTCCAGACCGCGTTCTTCACCAACCAGCTCGGCGGCAGCAGTTACCTGTACGAGGACCTGTTCTGGTTCTTCGGCCATCCCGAGGTGTACATCCTGGCCCTGCCCGGCTTCGGCGTCATCTCCGAGATAGTCGCGGTGTTCTGCCGCAAGCCGCTGTTCGGCTACCGGGTCATGGTGGCCGGGATGGTCGGGGTGGGCCTTCTCTCCTTCTTCGTCTGGCAGCACCACCTGTTTGTCAGCGGGATCAACTCGGACATGCGGCCGCTGTTCATGCTCACCACCGAGCTCATCTCGATCCCCACCGGGTTCATCTTCCTGGTCGGCATGGGGACCTTCTGGAAGGCCAAGATCAGGTTCTCCATCCCGATGCTGTTCGCGCTGGCGTTCTACTTCAACTTCCTGATCGGCGGCATCACCGGGGTGTTCGTGTCCGACGTGCCCGCGGACACCACCGAGCACGGCTCGTTCTTCGTGATGGCCCACTTCCACTACACGATCATGGGCGGGCTGATCTTCGCGTTCTTCGGCGGCCTGTACTACTGGCTGCCGAAGATGACCGGGATCAAGCTGAACGAGACATGGGGCAAGATCCACTTCTGGACCATGTTCATCTTCTTCAACAGCACCTTCCTGCCGCTGTTCGCGCTCGGCATGCTGGGCATGCCGCGCCGGGTATTCGAGTACGCCAGGAACCTGGAGACGCTGAACGACTGGGTGTCGATTTCCGCGTTCTTGCTGGGCGGCTCGATCCTGATCTTCCTGATCAACTTCGTGATGTCCATGCTGTTCTGGCGGGAGTGTGAGGTCGGCAACCCGTGGCGGGCGCGCAGCCTGGAGTGGCAGCTGTCGACGCCGCCGCCGCCGGAGAACTTCAGGCAGGTGCCGGTGATCCTGTCCAGCTCGTACGACTACGGTGTCCCGGACGCGCTGCCGGTGGCCGACCTGAACCCGCCGGTCGGCATCATCGGCGGCTCGTATGCCGGGGCCGGGGCGACCGGGGGGGAGGGGTAGGTCATGGCCGAGATGGCGGGAGGCACGCCGGCTCAGATCGAGGCTGCGCGGGCGGCGGAGGAGGAGGGCTTTTACCACGAGTCGGCGCTGAATGCGGCCTGGACCGGGTCCCGGCTGGTGATCGGCGGGCTGGCGTTCTTGTTCGGCGCGTTCGCGTTCACCTACTTTTACCTGCGGTCGCTGAATTCGGCGGGCCGGTGGGCCAACACCGGGTATCATGCGCCGTCGATGCTGGTGGGCACGGTGATCATGCTGCTGGTGCTGGCCAGCGCCGGGGTGCATTATTACGGCCTGTCGATGATCAAGGCCGGGCACAAGCGGGTGTGGCAGGTGTGCGGGCTGGTCGCGCTGGTGCTGGGGCTGGGCGCGGTCGCGGCGCAGATCGTGGAGCTGGTCGACCTGCCGTTCCCGCCGGGCAGTTCGGGGTTTGCCAGCTGCTTCACCGGGTTTTACCCGGTGTTCGTGGT
>JASHYW010000012.1 GCA_030042885.1 Streptosporangiaceae bacterium
GTCGTCTGCACGAAGAAGCAGGCCAATACTGCCCTGGCCAGGGCCGCCGGGCTGCGGACGGGGGCTGCGGACGGGATCATGGTGGATGAGCGGATGCACACCTCGGCCCCGGACGTCTGGGCGGCCGGCGACTGCATCGAGGTCCCGCACAGCGTCACCGACATCCCAGTCCAGGGCCTGTCCGGCAGCCACGCCTACGCGCAGGGCAAGGTCGCGGGCACCAACGCGGCGGGCGGCCAGCGCCGCTACCAGCCGGTCAGCGTGCCGTGGGGCATGGTGGCCGGTGACTGGATGATCGGCGGGGTCTCCTTCAGCGAGACGATCGCGACGGCGCTGGGCATCCCGCACGTGGTCGGCGTCGCGGAGGGCATCTCGCGCGCCCGCTATTACCCCGGAGTCGAGAAGGTCAGGGTCAAGCTGCTGGCCGAGCCGAAGTCGCTCGGCCTTATCGGCGCGCAGATGGTCGGCCGCGAGGGGATCAAGGAACGCGCGGACTTCCTGGCCATGGCCGTCCGGACCGGGATCACCATCAACGAGCTGGCCACCATGGAGAACGTCTACTCTCCGCCGATCGGGGCGCTGAACGAGCCGATCGCGCTGGCCGCGCAGAACCTGCTGTCGGGACTGGGGTCCTGAGGTGTCGTTCTCCCGCTGGCTGCGAGCCACGTCGGAGCGCTACCTGATGATCGCGGCCCAGGAGAAGATCGCCGCCAAGTACGGCGTCACGCCGCCGCGCCGGCCCCGCGGCCGGGAGATCTTCTGGCTGCGGGTCTACGTGCCGGCCTACCGGGCGGTGCCCTGGCCGGTCCGTTCGGCGGTCATGCGCCGCCTGCCCGGCAGCCACCGCATGACGTGGACCAAGACGCAGCAACCCGGGAGGCAGGCGAGCTAGCCCGGATCACTCACATACTGGTCAACAATCTGTCAGGAGGTCCCATGCCGATCACCGTTTCCTCACCTCGCGGCGAGGCCGGCGTCGACTCGCTGTACGACACCGAAGAGAAGGTCTTCGCCGACATCAGGGCCAACCCGGGCGAGAAGGCCTTCGTTTTCATCCACTCGGTCCCGTTCGAAGGCTCGGTGTCCCTGGTCAACTTGCTCACCTCCACCCGGCTGGTGCGCAAGGGTTTCGACGTGTCGATCATCCTGTACGGCCCCGGGGTGCTGCTGGCCTCGCGGCACCGCGGCTACCCGACCATCGGTACCGAGGGCTTCCCGGGCAACCTGGCTGGGAACCGGCAGATCGAGACGCTGCTCAAGGAAGGAGCCAAGGTCTACGCCTGCCGCTTCGCCATGGGCGCTCTGTACGGATTCCGCGAGGAGGACCTGATCGATGGCGTGAAGCCGTTCAACCCGCTGGACGTCCTTGACTCCGCGCTCACCGCGTGGCGCGAAGGCGCCTTCCAGCTCAACACCTGGACCGTCTAACAGTCATTCCCCCGGGGGCGGTCACAGGTCGGCGCCCCCGGGGGACCATCGGGGAGGTGACACGTGGACGGGATCCACGACATGGGCGGCATGCAGGGTTTCGGCCGCGTGCAGCCGGTGACGGCCGCTCCGCCGTTCGCCGAGCCGTGGCAGGGGAGGGCCTTCGTCATCGGGGCGTTGGCGGCCCGGATCGCGGGGACCAACCTGCACGCGTTCCGGCATGCCATCGAACGGGTGCCGCCGCGGGAGTACCTCGCGGGGTACTGGAACCGGTGGACGATCGGCGCCCAGACCATGATGGAGGACAGCGGCATCGTCACCGACGAGGAGGTGCGCGCCCGGGCCGCGCGGCTGAGCGGGCGGGACGTGCCCGAGCCGCCGCCGCCCACCCCGCACCGGCCGCAGATGCCCTCGGGCGGCGCGGGGAACCTCCGTCCGCTGGACACGCCGCCCGCCTTCGCGGTGGGCGACCGGGTGCGGGTCGCCGACCTGCACCCCTCGGGTCATACCAGGATGCCCAGGTACGTCCGGCGGCGGACCGGGATGGTCACGGCCCTGCGGCCCAGCCAGCTCTTCCCCGATACCGCCGCCCATTTCCTGGGCGAGAACCCGCAGCACTGCTACACGGCCGACTTCGACTCACGAGAGCTGTGGGGCCCCGACGCGGAGCCGTTCCGCCTCTCCATTGACCTGTTCGAGCCCTATCTGGAGCCGGCCGCATGACCTCCGCACCCGAGCATCTCGATCCCGCCCTGAGGGTGGAGGCGCTGGCCTCATTGCTGACCGAGCGCGGGCTGATCGACGAGGCCACCGTCGAGAACTTCATCAAGACCTACGAGCAGTCCGTCGGCCCGATGAACGGCGCCAAGGTGGTGGCCAGGACGTGGACCGACCCCGAGTACCGGGCCCGGCTGCTGGCCGACGGGACCGCCGCGATCGCCGAACTCGGCTTCAAGGGCCCGCAGGGCGAGCGCGAGATCGGCGAGTGGGAGGCCGCCCGCCCCTCCGGCGAGGGCTGGAACTACTACGAGTGCTGGCTGCGCGCGCTGGAACGGCTGGCGACCAGCGCCGGACTCGTGGCCGCCGGCGACCTGCGGGCCCGGCTCGACCTGCTGGCGGCGCGCCCCGAGGGCCACGACCACCGGCACGATTACGAGTGACCGCCGACTCCGACGGCGGCCAGCCGCACACCAACTCGGTGGTGGCCCGGTGGGAGGGTGGCTGGCGGTGCCGCGTCGCCGCCGGCGGATTCGACCTGGTCGTCGATGAGCGGGAGAACTCGGGCGGCACCGGCACCGGACCGATGCCGACCGAATACCTGCTGGCCGCCATGGCCTCGTGCTATGCCCTCGCGCTGGCCTGGGCGGCCGGGAAACGGGGGATCGACCTGCCCGGCTTGGCCGTAACCGCCACCGGCACCTACGACGGCCCGCGGTTCAGCCGCTTGCAGCTGAGCGTCGAATCCGGCGCGCCGCCCGGCGTGGTGGAACGGCTCGTCGAGCCCGCCCTTCGCGTCTGCTACGTGTCCAACACGATCACCGACTCCCCGCCGATCGAGGTGTCGGTGGCCCCCGTCACCTCTCGGGAGGGCTGAGGCGCCGGTCCAGGTCGTTCAGCGCGTCGACAAAACAGCCCAGCGGCGCTTCCGCCACACCCGCGCCCACCTGGCCGGTCCCGTCGCTGCGGTGCAGGATCCCGGTGGTCACCGCGGGGGTGCTGCCGAGCTCTACCACCTTGCGGACGTCCACCCCGAGCGGGGTTCCCGCGCCCTCCAGCACCGGGATCTTGAACCGGCTCGACCGCCCGGCGCACACTGCCGCGAGCCGGTCGGTGAGCTCGGCCGCCGCGCGCATCTGCCCGCCCAGCAGCTGGGCCACCGCGGGCGATCCGGCCGCGGCCGCCGCGCCGAGCCCGCACAGCTCGAGCACCGCGCTGTCGCCGATGTCCCGGGCGCTGGTCTGCGGCCCCTGGCCGGGGTAGTACAGCGCGTGGCGGACCTCCGGCGCCTCGGCCAGGAACCACCGGTCCGAGCCGGCCAGCCTGATGCCGAACGTGGTCCCGTTGCGCGACATCGCGGTCACGATCGAGGCGCCGGGGACCTGCGCCGCCCATTCGGTCAGCGACCGGGCCGCGCCCATGGCCAGGGTCAGGAAGAACAGGTGGTTGCCGGCCAGGAAACGGGCGAAGGCGGCGCTGTCCGGGCCGCCGAGCTCGACGAGGTGCGGCAGCCACTCCCGGATCAGCAGGTTCGTCGCGGCCTGGGTCCGGACGTGTACGTCGTCGCCCATGGCCAGGGCCTGCGCTGCCAGGGCTAGCACGTCGAGCGGGCCGGTGTGGGCCAGGATCCGGCCGATCACAGGCGCGGCTACCTCGCGCAAGAAAACCAGCCGGGTCACGGCTGCCTGGCTGTCGCACCCGAACCAGGCCACCTCGCCCGGCCCCTGCGAGACCGGCGCGTAGGCGGTCGTCCCTCCGGCCTCGTTCGTCAGCACATACAGCGGCGCCCGCGCCCCGAGCGCGGTCGCCATCGGCACCACCACCCGGTGCGCGTTGGCCGGGCTGAGCCTGATCTCGCCCCGGCGCAGCCGCCCGTCCGCCTCCTGCGGGTCGGCCGCCCAGCCTTCGGCCAGCGCCGCGGCCCGCATGGACCGGCGCAGCGGGTCGGGGGCGTCGGCGTAGCCGATGGCTGGCCCGCAGTGCAGCAGGGTCGGCTCCGGCAGGCCCGGCACCGCCTGCGCCACCGTGGTGAGGCCGGTCAGCATCGGGATGCCCCGGTCCAGCCGGCGCAAGATCTCGCCGTTGGCCGCCTCGATCCGCTTGGCGTGGATGCCGTACAGTCGGCCCAGTGCCGCGACCGCGTCCGGCTGGCCGCCGGCGGGTACCCGCCAGTCGACCGAGATCACCGGTGCGCCCTGCTCCCGGATCGCGTCGCCGAACAGCGGCAGGCCCACGTTGACCACGCCGACCCGGGCCGGCAGCGACACGGGAGGTGTCATTTCACGCTCCGTTCATTGAAACCCCGGGGTCCTGGCCCGCGGCGCCGTGGCGCGCGGCGGCCACCAGCGCTTCCTCGGCGGCGCGGTAGGCCTCCCGCCAGCGCCGTGCCTCGCCAGCCAGCTCGCGGGCCTGCCCCGCAGCCTGCTCGGCCATCCTGGTCACCTCGTCCGGAGCGGCACCGCCAAGCGTGGTCCGGCTCGCCACGATCTGCCACAGGTCCAGCGCCGCCGACAGACCGTGGCCGGTCAGGCCCAGCGGCCGTCCTATGATCTCGGCGGCCGACGCGTCCAGCAGCGCGCCGTCGATGTCGCTGCCGCGCAGCCCCGCGGCGCTGGCCTGCCGGACCGCGTGGCCGACCACCCGGTAGGCGCTGCGGTAGTCGATCCCGCAGGTCTGCATAACGTACTCGGCCAGGTCGGTGGCCTGCGAGAAGCCAGACTCGAGCGCGGCCCGCATCCGGGCCGCGTTCACCTCCAGCGTGCGGACCACGCCGGTGGTGAGCCGGGTGGTGCGCAGCGCGAGGCCCAGCGCGCGGGGTACTTCGCCGTACGCGAAGATGAGGTTGTCGCTGCGGGCCGACGGGGTCTTGGCCACCGCCAGCAGCCCGGCCAGCCTGCCGGTCAGGGTTCCGGCCGCGCCCCGGATGATGGACAGCGCGTACGGGTTCCGCTTCTGCGGCATGAGCACGCTGGCCCGGCTGTAGCCGTCGGCCAGGGTCACGTAGTCGAACTCCTGGCTGGCCCAGATCTCCAGGTCTTCGGCCAGCTTGGACTGGGTCAAAACCAGCCCCGCGGCCGCGCCGACCATGTCGAACAGGCCGTCGACCTGCCACATCGCGTCGCGAGTGTGCTCGGCGACGGTGCGGAAGCCCAGCAGGGCCGCGACGTGCCGGCGGTCGGTCCGCAGCCGGGTACCGTTCACGCAGCCCGCTCCGCCCGGGCTGGCATCGGTCCACGCCATGGCCTCGCTCAGCCGGCGGCCCGCGCGCAGCACCGGGAACGCGAAGGACAGGACATAGTGACCGAACGTCGACGGCTGAGCGTGCTGCAGGTACGTCTGGTCGGCCATCAGCGTGCCCGCATGCTCGCGGGCCCGGATCGCCAGTTCGGCGGCCAGCGCGGCGGCCGCCTCGATGAGGTCGGCCAGGTCTCCGCGCAGCCGCAGCCGGAAGGCGACCCGGACTGCCTCCCGCCGCGGGCGGCCGGCGTGCAGCCAGCCGGCCACGTCTCCGGCCCGGCTGACGAAGTATCGCTCCCGCGAGTTGTACGGCTCGCCGTTGGCCGGGTCGTAGGGGAAGTCACCGGCCGGGATCTCGATGACCTCGAGCAGGAGCGCGAGCAGGCGCCGGGACGCGTCGGGTGGGATGACCCCGGCCGAGGCCAGGTCGAGCAGGTGGGCGAGGTCGGCCAGGTTCATGCCGTGATGCAGGATCGGGGCGTCGGCGTTCTCCAGGCCGAACCCGGCGTCGATCAGCTCGGCGGCGGGCGGCCCGGCCGGCGGCCCGGCCGCGGGGCGGGCCGCGGTGGTCACCAGCCTGCCTCCGCCGCCATGGCGACGTCCAGCTGGCCGCCGGTATGCCAGAAGACCACGTTCCTGCCTGCCGCGTGTTGGCTCACCAGGGCCAGCGCCTTCGCGGTGTAGACCTGGTCCACCATCAGTCCCTCCGTCTGCATCGCCTGTTCTGCCGCCGCGGCGCCTTCCGGCGATTCCAGGCCGTGGCCTGGCCCGCGGGCATCGGCCACCACCACGTCATCCGGTCCCACCACGTGCCCAGAGGCCGGCTCTGTGCCAGGCAGGCCCGGGAGCCCGGATCCGGCCAGCAGGCCCAGGCACTCCCGGGCCAGGGCCAGCACCCGCCTGGCCGTCTCGTCTGCGGGCCGGCTGACCGCCGCGCCGACCAGCCTCAGCGGCCTGCCCATCAGCACGTTGCCGGCGACCAGGCCGGCCAGGGTGCCGCCGGAACCGGCCGCCACCACCACCCGCGCGGAATCGGCGC
>JASHYW010000077.1 GCA_030042885.1 Streptosporangiaceae bacterium
TCGAACACCACCGCGGGCCCGGAAAACTGCCACAGCTCCTCGGGCACCCCGGCGGTCTTGATGATCGCGCCGTCGGGGGCCAGGTTCCCGTACAGCACGGCCAGCCCGCCGTCCGCGGAGTAGGCGTGCTCGACATCACGGATGCAGCCGGAGACCCGGTCGGTATCCAGCGTGTCCCAGCGGGCCGACTGACAGTACGGCCGGGTGGTGCGCACCCCGCCGGGTGCGCCGTGGTACAGCTCCACCGCCTCAGGGCTCACGGACGCAGACCTCAGGTCCCAGGCGTCAAGGAACTCCCGCAGCGACGCGCTGTGCACGGTGCGCACCCCCAGGTTGAGCAGCCCGGCCCGGTCCAGCTCGCCGAGGATCGTCGGGATGCCGCCGGCCCGGTGCACGTCTTCCAGGTGGTAGGAGCTGCTCGGCGCGACCTTGCACAGGCACGGCACCCGGCGGGAGAGCTCGTCGATCTCCTTCAGCCCGAAGCTGACCCCGGCCTCGTGCGCCGCGGCCAGCAGGTGCAGGATCGTGTTGGTCGACCCGCCCATGGCCACGTCCAGCGCCATCGCGTTCTCGAACGCGTCCCGGCTGGCGATCGCCCGCGGCAGCACCGAGGAGTCCCCGTCGGCGTAGTACTGCCGGGTGATCTCCGCGATCAGCCGGCCCGCCCGCTCGAACAGCCCGCGCCGGGCCGAGTGGGTGGCCAGCGTGCTCCCGTTGCCCGGCAGGGCCAGGCCGATCGCCTCGGTCAGGCAGTTCATCGAGTTCGCGGTGAACATCCCCGAGCAGGAACCGCAGGTCGGGCAGGCGGATTCCTCCATGGCCAGCAGCTGCTCGTCGGACACCGAAGGATCCGCCGAGGCCACCATGGAGTCGATCAGGTCCAGCTTGCGCCCATGGCCCCCCAAGAGGCCCGTACCGCCGGCCGCGGACAAGGCCAGGCCCGCGGGCGCCCCGGCCTCCATCGGGCCGCCGGACACGAACACGGTGGGGATGTTCAGCCGCATGGCGGCGATCAGCATGCCGGGCGTGATCTTGTCGCAGTTCGAGATGCAGATCATGGCGTCCGCGCAGTGCGCGTTCACCATGAACTCCACCGAGTCGGCGATCAGCTCCCGGCTCGGCAGCGAGTACAGCATGCCGCCGTGCCCCATGGCGATCCCGTCGTCGACCGCGATCGTGTTGAACTCGCGCGGCACCGCCCCGCCCGCGCGGATGGCGTCGGCCACCACCTGGCCGACCTCGCGCAGGTGCACGTGCCCCGGGACGAACTCGGTGAAGCTGTTGGCCACCGCGATGATCGGCTTGCCGATGTCTTCCCTGGCTACCCCGGTGGCGCGGAGCAGGGCGCGGGCGCCCGCCATGTTCCTGCCGTGCGTGACCGACCGGGACCGAAGCGGCGGCATACTAATCTCCCCTTGGCTGGAGGGCAAGAGCTGAATAGGAGAACCAGCCTACCGGGACGCTGGCCGGCTAGCAGACCCACTCACAGGACAGCTAGCAGGTCAGCTCGCGGGGTCGTGCTGGAACGCCACGTGGGCGGCCTTGTCGATGCGCTCGATCTCGCTGCGGGACAGCCGGTGCCCCTTGACCTGCCGGGCCCGGCCCTTCAGGTACCTGCGCAGCGACGGCCCGCTGAAGGTGTCGACGTCCCTGATGGTCGCCACATGCCACGGGATCTTCGGCCCGTAGACGGCCATGGCCGGCCGGACGCTGACCGGGCTGCCAAGTGCGCCGGACAGCAGTTCCGCGATCTGTTCGGCCTCCCAGCGGGCGTGCTCGAGCCGGTCCTTCATGTTGGTTGATCCGTGCCACAGCTGCCGGTGGCTGCTCGTCCGCACCGGCACCCGCCTGTCCCAGGCCTCGGAGTCGATCGCGAACACTCCCGCCGGGCCGATCACCACGTGGTCGATCTGATCGTCGCTGTTCGGGATGGAAACGCAATGCATGGCCCGGTAGCCCTTGCGTTCCATCCTGGCCAGCTGCCGCACGGTCCGCCGCTGGGCGGCGGTCAGACTGGCTCCGTCCGGGCCGTTGAAGACCGTCCTGGACCGGTAGATGGTGTCGGCGATCGCGGCCAGCACGGCAAAGGTCAGCCCCCAGCGCCAGTCTTTGAACAGGAAGCCGAACGCCACCCCGACGACGATGGCGATGATGGCCCGGCGCTGCCAGGCCCGCATCCGCGGGTCGGCGGACAGGTGGGCCAGGTTGCCCAGGTGCTGGCCGATGCCTTCCCGCTCCTCGCCGTCGTGCTCAACCGGAGTGACCACGGGTGCCTGCCGTGACCTGGACCAATGATCCGGGTCCACGGTGGCGTTGGCGCTTCGGTACTCGGGATCGGGCCCGTCCGGGTATTGCGGGCGGTCCGGCGGCAGTGCGTCCGCGGGGTCATCAAGATCGGCGGGCTCGGCCGACTTCCCCCAGCTCCAGAATTGCACGTCGGCGGCGTCGGGTGCCGTCTCGGGGGCATCGGCCGGAGCCTGGCTCGGCGCCGCGGCCCCGCTGCTGCCCTGATCACGGGTCCAGGCCCCCTGCGGCCATGAGTCCGGCTCGCGGGCGGGAGCTTTCGATGCGGGCTCAGGTGCCGCGCCGTTATGGTCGCCGGATTGCGACGTCGACGACCTGCGGTTTCTCAGCTTCGGCCACGCCATCGGTAACTCACCTACCACCTTAGCGTAACTGCCTTAAGACTCAGCGCATAACATCGTCTAGGACGATTGTGCCCCTAGTTACGTAGTTTTATAGCAGGCCATTCGCCCCGAGATGGACGCGAACGGCCCCGGCTGCGGTGTGATCTAGCATCTCCATCATGACCCAGATACACGAGCTCACCATGATCGAGCTGGCGGTTGCCATCCGCGCGCGTGAGCTGTCGCCGGTTACCGTCACCGATCATTATCTGCGTCGCACACAGGAGCTCAACGACCAGGTGGGCGCCTTCTACACCGTCACCGCCGAGCTCGCCTCCGAGCAGGCGCTCGCGGCGGAGAAGGCCGTCGCCCGCGCCGCCGACCCGGCGGAGTTGCCGCCGCTGGCCGGCGTGCCGATCCCGATCAAGGACCTGAACATGGTCGCGGGCGTGCGGCAGACGCTCGGCTCGGTCGCGTACGCCGACTACGTGCCCGACACCGACGATTACGTCGTGACCAAGCTCAAGGACGCCGGCGTGGTCATCACCGGCAAGACGTCCACGCCCGAATTCGGGCTGCCGCCCTACACCGAGACCAAGATCGGGCCGCCCGCCAGGACCCCGTGGGACCTGTCTCGGTCCGCGGGCGGATCCAGCGGCGGCGCGGCCGCCGCGGTGGCGGCGGGCCTGGCCCCGGCCGCCCAGGGCAGCGACGGCGGCGGGTCCATCCGCATCCCGTCCAGCGTGTGCGGGCTGTTCGGGATCAAGCCGTCCCGCGGCCGGATCTCCGAAGGCCCGCTGGTGCCCGATCTCGCAGGTCTAGGCACAAATGGTCCTATAGCAAGGACGGTGGCCGACGCCGCGCTGCTGCTCGACGTGATGTCGGGCAACTTCCCCGGCGACGCGTACACCCAGCCGCCGCTGCCGCCCGG
>JASHYW010000629.1 GCA_030042885.1 Streptosporangiaceae bacterium
AGGCCCGGGGCTCTCGGTATGCGGGGAGGCATCGCGGTTCACCTGTCCATCGATACGGCGGCGCGATCGGGGGTGATCGCAGGGAGCCGGCCCCTTCCAGTGTGACACCATCAGGCCGGATTGACTGCAGGGCCTGGCTGCGCTGCCCGTGCCGACTCATGTGGCCAGGCAATCTCAACGCGCCGGATCCGGCGATCTCGCACCACGACGCAGGTCGGCGTTAGTCACGCTATGCTGTCGGTCCTGGTCACTCCTCGCGCGCGGGATCCGCCGATCTGTACGTCAGCACGGGTTAACCGCGAGCCGCTAGGGCCGCGCCCGAATGGGCGATCTGGCGCTGACCGGCGCCGGAGCCGGCGACTGCCTCGCGAACGGTCGCTGTGCGATAAGGGCCGGAGGATTGCCCTGGTGTCGTATCTCAGTTGAGGATCGGCCGCGCCAGGTGGTGGGGTATTGGGGGTGAGCGGTGTGCCGGAGCGCGGGCTTTTGACGGTGGCTGCGGACGCGACCCCAGTGGCGTGGGTGATGGCGGGCGTCCGCGACTTCGGCTACGACGTCGGATCGATCGTGCCGGCCACCTTCCGGGCGTATGCCCGCGTCTTCCATCCCGCCGTGCGGGGCGAGGGCGGCGACGCTGCCGAGGTGCGGTGGGCCGAGGTGGCGCGGGCGAACGGCCGGGTGATGCATCCAGCCGCGGAATGGGGATCGATCACCGGATCGTGGGATTACCAGTACAGCGGATCTCAGCCGGGTATCTGGGACTACCCTCCCAGCACCGGGGAATTGCCGGCCGGGGTGGCGGCGCGGCTGGCAGCGGTGCTCGCCAGGCACACGTCCACCCGGCAGCGGTGCTGGTTTGCGGTGTGGGAGGGATTCGGCGGCCTTGCCCCGCAGTGGCGGGCAGCGCCGCGGTTCGAGTTGCCGCACCGGGGGATGCTGCTGCTGGCCGGGCCGGTAGATGCCGCGGCCGCCTCACTTGACGCGCAGTCATGGATCCACCAATCCGCAAGCCTGTGGTGGCCCGACGACCGCGCCTGGTGCGTCGGCACCGACGTTGACCTGATGACTACCTACGTCGGCGCCAGCACCCGCTGTGTCGAGGACCTGCAAAGCCAGCCCGACCTGGAGATTCTTGCCGTGTCCGCCGACCAGCACGTCACCTGGGACAGCGACACCATCAACCCGCTGCCACCCGCTCCCTACTGAAAGCCCGCCAGCGCGCGGGCGCCTCGGCCAGCGCCAGACAGCCACCGCCAGTCCGCCTGCCGCCCGCCTCACTGGCGGATGCCGCCGCCCTGACAAGCGATCGCGACAGGCCCAGAACATGCGCAGAATGGTTGATCCGGGCGCGGACGCTCCCATGGCCGAGGCAGTTCTTATGCGCGCCGAGTCGGCGATATATCGGTGAACAGGCCTCGAGATGGCTCACGCTGCGTGATCCGTGCTTGTCTCGGCGAGCGCGCACACTCCCGCCGATCTGGCGCGGACTGTGGTTCGGAGCGGCACTGTGTCTTAAAGCGCGGAACAGGGAGTTCTGCATGCGCTTGTGAGCAGCGGCGCAAATGTTGCGTTCGCGCATACTCGGCGGTCCGGCGCTGCCGAAGCTCCCGCGGACACCTGTCCGGTTGCCACCCTCGGTGATTACCGCTCCGCGTAGTAGTCGGCGACTGCTCGAAACGCTTGTTTTGGTTCCCAAGGAAGATCGGGATAAGCAGCGCTTCGGCCGTTCTTCAAGAGTTTCACCAGGCTCATTGATGAGATATCGAGGTCATACTTCGGGACTGGGTTCGTGGGCGCCTGGTAGTCGACGAAAGTGTGTACGAATGCCCCGGTAACGCCGGCGACGTCGAGAACCTCCAGGGTCTCTACGATCTCGCGGGCCTGGAGCTCCTCGTCCCTTACCGGAGTGCCCTTCAGACGAGCTTGGACGAACCGACCGACGATTGGCAGCTCGTGCAGCACCATCGAAGGGATGTGCACGATCCCGAATCCCAGCGTGCCCGACGTATCGGCACCAACATAAGTTCGCATCCCGAACTCAGTCACAACCACCGGCTTGCCCGTGTCGAGAGACGGCTGGAGCATGTCAACGTAACGTTCTTTGACTCTGCTGTCGCGGTAGTGGTCGACACCGACGAAATCGAATCGACTCCAGTCGACCGACTCCCAGACAAGCGATGCATAGGTAACAGGTCCCGAGAACACACGGCGAACTTCGCCTGTCGCCCGGGTGAGGTAGTCCGTCAGGGCGGGTGACCCTGCCGCACGGCTGGGTCTCTTCCGCATTCTTCGGACTCTCATCACGAGCGACCGACCGGGGAGGATCCCGCGCATGAACAGGGTCAGTTCCGATCCGATGCAAAACACGACCTTCCCAGGCCAGCGCCGGAGGAGGTCCTCGGCCATACCCGCAGCGTCCACGGTGTATCTCAGGGTTCGCTCGGGGCTCTTGTTCCAAAGTTCGGGAGAGAGCCAGACATCGAGGTCCAACTCGAGAGCCAACCCCGCTGCGTTCTCAAGCCGCGAGATGTCCAGGCCACAGATCCGCACGGCGTTGCAATGAAGATCGTCCTTGATGACGGTGAGCTCACGTCGAACGACCTCCGGCTCGAATACAGGACGCCAGTTCTCTCCCAGTACCCGCCCGACGTCGTAGGTGACTCCCTTGATTCTCACCAGCCTGAGTCTTCCACAGGAGGGTGAAGACGAGTCAGCCCTCCGACGAGGGGGTCAGGAGGTCGAGGCAAGCCCACGCAGTGGCACGGCTGAAGGTTGAGCCTTGCAGGTAAAGAGCAGGGAATTCGGCTCACGTCTCCACGCCTCACTTGGAAACATCTGTGAAACGCAGATTCGGCAGGGAGGAGCTTATGGTCCGGCACCGCGATGACGGTGCGTCACGATCGCTGGTCGCAGCAGCCGCACGCCGAGCCGCCGATATGATCGGCAACTCGGTCGGTCCGATGGCCGTCTTATGTCGCGCCGAACTGGGCGTTCCGCGCCTTGATCATCCGTTCGAAGATCTTGCGGGTCTCGTCTTGGGATACGGTTCCGGCCGCCACGTGCCACCCGCTCACTCTGGCTGGCCCAGTGTCCCTGGCGGAGCGCGAATTTCGTTCACGTCCACGGAAGTGGTGTATGGGGTAACCGGTGCTGATGTGACTGGTTAGCCGGAGTACGGCGTGTCGCCGTGATGCGAGGCGGCCACCTCGCGATCCTTCGAAGTGGTTTCGGAGCAACGAAGGAGAGCAAAGTGGCCGCAGGTGACATTGTGCCGGTTCCGGCGCGCAATTCGAGGAGACCCTGGCCTCGGCGAGCCCGGACTTGCTCCGGGCGATGGTCCGGGAGTTCGCCCAGCGGATGATGGACGCCGACGTCGAGGTGGCGTGCAACGCGGGGTACGGGGAGGTCACGCCGGACCGGGTGAACTCCCGCAACGGCTACCGGCGCCGGGAGTGGGACACCCGGGCCGGGACG
>JASHYW010000630.1 GCA_030042885.1 Streptosporangiaceae bacterium
CCACTTCGCGGACCTGCAGGCCGCGGGCGCCGCCCAGGTCTGGGGGTTGTCCAGCCAGGACCCCGACTACCAGGCTGAGGTTGTCGAGCGATTGCGCCTGCCGTTCAGGATGCTGTCCGACCCGGAGTTCACCGTGGCCGACTCGCTCAACCTGCCGACCTTCTCTGCCCCCGGACACCAGCGGTTGTACTCACGCCTGACCATCGTTGCCCGCGACGGGCGCATCGAGCACGTCTTCTACCCGGTGTTTCCGCCCAACACGCACGCCCAGCAGGTCCTTGACTGGCTCCGTGCGCACCCGGCGAACTGACACCCAGGCTGCCGCGCCAGAGCCGCTCGCCGGCAACTGGCGCGTGCTCGCCCGCCCAACGGACGTGCACCGCATGACAGGAGCCGCACAAGGCCAGAAAAGGCACCATGAGGCCCAGCGCGAGCCAGGTGCCAGAGTGAGCAGCCCGGCCGCTGCAGACCACCTTGGTCACGGCCCGGCCCGCCGACGAGCCGGGCCAGCCGCACATTCGCCAGGAGATAGCGACAGCGCGACAGAAAATTCCGTTCTGCGCGCCTCCAGCCGATCGGGCCGAAGAGACTGTTTCAGTACAGAACGGCTCCGACGGCTTCGGATACCGGCGCGGCGGACGGTGAACAGCGGGAGGGAACGGGCGCGGCACCAAGTGGTGAACTGGCGCAGGTCCAGTGCGTAGGCCTCCCGAGTCAGGCCGCGGTATCCGGCCAGGTACCCGGCGAGGGCGAGCCGTTCGGCATCGGTGAAGGCGGGCTGGATCGTGACGAGCGCGGTAGATGGGGCGGCAGTGGTCATCGGGCACCTCCCGGCCGGGCTGGAACCGGGAAGGCTGGGCCTCTTCCGGTCCCAGCGGTTAAACGGAAGTCCACCGTAAGCCGCCTGGCCCGGTCACGCTACGCCACCAACGAGCGAGTCCCAGGGCAGGTCAGACCACCCGAGAAATGCTCCAGACCGCCGATTACGAGCGGCTCTCTGGGGCGTCGGCCTTGTGAACAGCGACGTACAGATTATCCTGTTGCGCGCGGTACTGGGCGGGAGATCGGTGCGGACGTCTTCCCATTATTTTCAACAGGTCCGCCCGTGCGGCTAGCGCTGCGTTGGCGTTGCTCAGGGTAGGGATCCTCACCTGCTGCGACAAGCTTGGCGCAGACCTGCTCTACTTCGGGGGTGCCGAGCGTTGTGTAGAGCGCTAGGGCTTCCCGCCAGTGCCGCCGGGCCTGGCCGGGGTTGCCGGTGGCGTGGTGACTGCACGCCAGACCATGATGGGCGCGGGCCTGCTGGTGCTTGTCGCCGATCTGGCTGGCCAGGCCCAAGGCGGCGGCGTGCTGGCGACGACGGCCAGCTGCGAACCGGCCCCCGTCCCGGCCCTCGACGTTGAGCAAGGTGGCGATGCCCTGATCGCAGAGGGGGAGCACGCCTTGCCGAGGTGCAGGCCAGGTCCGGATGGCGGCCAGCAGAGAACCGAGCCTGGCGCTCCCGCTGAATGCCGGGGTCAGTATGCATGTCCTGGTTAGAGACTGGAGCACCGGTGGTAAGAGAGGTATCACCGGCGGGGAGATCCTCTAAGTTGTACTGTTGGCCGTCACAGATCCTGCCGAGCGGGCTGTGCTGCACTTGCGGTTAAGGTTGGGCATCCTGACCGTCAGCGGCCGTCGTCTGGGTCAGCGGTGCGCGATGTGACTGACGGAGCCGGGAACGACCAGGCGGACGGCGGTTCCCGCTCGCCCGCGCCATCCGCTGAGGAGAAAGGGCGCCACTCGATGCCTGGCCAGCGTGACGAACGGTGGGCCTTGGACGAGCACGGTGTGTGGCGTAAGCAGCGCGGTATCACCGGAAATGGAATGCCGCGCCCGCGGCACAGTGTGTGGCGCAAGCAGCGCGGTATCACCGGGGACGGCACGCCGCGCCGGCGATGGAAGCTCGGCATCGTCGGCGGGATCGGCGTTGCCGGAGTGGTAGCCCTGGCTGCGGTGCTGATGCTCGGGCAGGGTGGGCTCTTCGGCTCGAACAAGGCGAACACCGGCGGCTTCCATCCCACAGTCACCACGCCGGCCCAAGCTGCGCGGCAGACCGCCGAAGCGTTCCTAGCTGCGTGGGAGGCCGGGCATATCCAGAAGGCCGCAAGCTATACCGATCAGCCAGTCGCCGCTGCGGCCGCACTGACCTCCTACCGCGACGGCCTGCACCTTCACGCGCTGCACCTGGCGGTGCGTGGTGCGACTGCGAAGGGAAGGGTGGCGTTCTGGGTGGACGCCACGGTGGGGCTGCCGGCGACCACCATGCCGGGGGCGACTGTGCCCTCTGCGGTGAGCAGCCTAGGCGGCCGGACTTCGGACGCTGCGGCGACAGCCACCTGGTCCTACGCATCGGATCTGACCGCGTATGCGAAGAACGGCGCATGGTGGGTCAGGTGGAATCCTGGGCTAGTGGCGCCGGGCTTGACCGCCCGCGAGGAAGTCGTCACCGCGCCGATCGCGGCGGGCGCCGACGAGGTCGTGAATGCCGCCGGCGGCAACCTCCAGGACTCTGGCGACCCAGGGCTGTTCAACATCGCCGCGGCGCTGAGAAGCAGGGCCCCAGCCGGCCAGGGCACTCCGGGAATCGAGGCCATGCTCGTCGGCCCGGGCAGCAAGCCCGTCGCGGGCACGACTGACATCGTGAGCCAGCCGGTTGCTGCCAGCGTGGTCAAAACCACCATCGATCCGGGTGTGGAGGCAGCGGCAATGTCGGCGGTCCAAGCGCATGCGGACAGCTCGATGGTGGTGAT
>JASHYW010000631.1 GCA_030042885.1 Streptosporangiaceae bacterium
CTTCGGCCCGCACGATGTCGTCCTGGTCCGGCTGAATGGTCGCGACGATGTCCCGCATGGGCCCCGACCGCGGCCGCTCGATCTCATCGAGGAGGATCTGGCTCGGTTTGCGCGGTCCGGTATCGACCGGACGACCCGAGCCGAAGAGCTCGTCCTCGTAGGCGGTCAGCTCCCCGCCGGAGAAGCCGAACCGCCGCCGCAGCACCAGGTTCATCGGGTCCGCGCCGCTGGCTCGGTAGAACGGCCTGGACACCGGCGCCCGCCAGTCGATCACCGCGGGCGTGCCGTCGGGGGCGTGCACGTGCCTGCGGCCGATGTGGAAACTGTGCCCCGCGACGCCGTCCTCGGTCTCCCCCTGATCGGCGCGGTAGTCGAGGCGGCCGAAGAACAGGGGGGTGTCCGGGATGTCCTTCAGGGATTCGGCCCGGTGATACAGGTCGGCCTTGAGGTACTCCTGGGAGACCCGGTCCCCGGCCATCGCCTTGAGGGAGAGCACGTGCTCGCGCATCAGAGCGAGGTACTCCCGCGAGCGCCGCAACTGGTCGCGTTCTGCGGTCAGGACGGGATCAACGCCGGACCGTTCCGAATGTTCATGTGCTTTTGACATCGCCCCAGCCACGAGGACGGGAATTTACCAGCTCAAGGCGGATAAGTCACGCGGTTTTCTGCCCCGGCGACCGCCAGGCGCCCAGGCCGCGCGGGGTGAGGAAGGCATCGAAGACGAGCTCCGACGCGCCGGTCAGCGCGCCCAGGTCCCCCAGTGTGGACGGCAGCAGGGCGGGCGGGTCCGCCCGGCGGAACCGCATCAGGCCGGACAGGTAGCCGGCCGTGACCGAGCCCGGGTCGGCCTGGTACATACCGGCGGCCAGCCCGGACAGGCCGACCGCCTGGGGGTCCAGCGCATTGACCAGCGCGCCGATGCCGCGGCCGAGCGCCTTCCCCGCGTGGGTCAGGGCCCGGCCGCAGCGGGGATCGGTGGCCGCGGCCGCGATGACCTGCTCGGCCTGGACCATCCGGTCTCCCTGCTCCGGCTTACCAGCCGCGCGGAGCACGCCGCGGGCGCCGGCGTCGAGTTCCCAGCAGCCGACCGAGCCGCACCGGCACGGCTCATTCCCGCCGGTCAGCGGCATGTGCCCGAACTCGCCCGCCGAGCCGTGCGCACCGGTCACCGGCAGGCCGTCGGCCAGCAGCACCCCGCCGATGCCGGTCGCGACATGAAGGTGCAGCGCGACCGACACGCCCCTGAGCACCCCCCGGCGCGCCTCGGCCAGGCCGGCCAGCGTCGCGTCGTTACCGGTCAGGACCGGCCCCATGGGTCCGGCGCCCGGCCAGCCTGCCGATCCGAGCACGCCGGCCACGTCGACGTCCTGCCATTCGGGCAGCGTCGGCTGCACCATCGTGCCGCTGCGCACCGGGGAAGGCACCGCGATGCCGACGCCGACCACGCGGCCGCCGAACTGGCGGCTGCGGATCTTCAGCCGGTCCGCGACGTCACTGAGCATTCCGGTGCCCGAGCCTGCATCTCGCTCCTGGCGGTCCAGGACCGTACAGCGGCCGGTCAGCTCGAAGGCGGCCACGGTGAAGGAGTCGTCCCGCAGGTCGAGGGCCAGCGCGACGGGCCCGCAGGCATGTGCCGACGGGATGCCGGTCGGGCGGCCCCGTGCGCGGTGCACCGTGGCGTCGACCGGGCTGGTCAGCTCCTCGATGAGCCCGCGCCCGGCCAGGTCCCTGACCAGCACGGTGGCGGTTCCCCTGGCCAGGCTGAGCTGCCTGGTGAGCTCGGCCCGGGTGTGCTGGCCGCCGCCGTCGTGGATAGCGCGCAGCAGCCGCGCGAGATTGTGCGCGCGCAACTCGGCACTCGTGGTCGCCGCGCCGTCGTCCTTCCGCACACCTCTGATCGTGCCACGCCCGGCCCCCGCCTACGTCCCGGTCCCCCTTGACCGCGAGCCGCGGAGGGAGGGCTGGCAGGCCGCAAGGGGCGGGCTACCAGTCCCAGTGAAAGCCGACCGTCGTCTTCTCGGCCAGGCGCAGGTAACGGTGAACCGCGAACTGACTGTCCAAGGTGACGTGCTCGCGCTCCACGATGGGCCCGTCCATGCCGTCCCAGACCGCCCACACGACGTCGCTGGGCAGCTTATCCGGGTGAAACTCCACGCGAATATCGAGGTTCTCGACATGAAATTGCACGACGCGCCGGAACTCCCGCGGCGGCGGCGTGGAGTAGTGAAAGCTCGCCGTGTACTCCAATGTCGCGGTTTCCCCGATCGCCAGCGGCTTGGCCAGCAGCATCTCGACCACGAACAGCTCCGCGATCGGCTGGTATACCGGGCCCGCGAGCCCGCTGAATCCCTGCCCGGTCTCAATGGTGAGGGCATTGGTGTCGGCCCGGTAGGGAACGCGGTCAAGGCCATCGACGATGGCCTCGATCACGTGGATAACACGGTGCTTGACCGGCAGGCCATCGGGCCCGAGATAGTGATGATCATGGAGGGCCAGCGTCTTGAGCTTCGGGCTGCCGAGCAGGCCGGCCTTGTCCTCGCCGATCGCTCGCGGGCCGGACAGCACGCGGACACGCGCGGAGCCTTCCCAGAGCTTGAGCAGGTGCTCGCGCTCCAGCACGCCGAGCCCGAAGGCCTCGCTGAACAAGGCGAGCGTGGCCTTGCTGAGCAGCTTGCCTGATAGCGCGCGGGATGCGGTGTCCTTGAGCTGGCGGGCAGCACGTCGAGGTCGCCCTGGGCCCTCGGGTGCTCCCACAGATAGTGGGCGAGGACCTCGGCGACCGCGAGCTGGTTCACCTGCCCCTGCCGGGTGCGTTCGGCGTATTGCTCCCACTTTCGCCGGTACCGGCCCGGGCGTAGCAACAGCTCCCGCATATATGCCGCGGCGGCCTGCACGCCAGTTGGCGCGGCGGATTGTCCCGGCATCACCTCAGCCACGGTCTCCTCGCCCCGCTGAGAACTAAGCGCGACATTTGTCAGCTATCGTACGACTGATCTCGCGAAGGCGGCGAGATCGCAATGGGTGGGGATATTGAATACACAATTCGGGCGGACGAAGGGAACGGCAGGACGGGCAGAGGGGCTGCCATGACAATGCAGGAGGGTGGGGCTGCCGACGCC
>JASHYW010000078.1 GCA_030042885.1 Streptosporangiaceae bacterium
CTGCCGTGCACCGAGCCCCTTGAATGCTCGCGTTATCCAGGCTCCCGCGCCGGTCCTCGCCATGGCCCCGCACCGGCCGCTCGTACGGGCCTGGGGGCCCGTACTCGCTAGGCCGGTCCTGGATAACGCTCCCGGGCCGCTCGCACGGGCTCAGAAGGCCCATGCTCGCTCGCCGGCTTCTGAATAACGCTCACGGGCGCCGCTGCCACAATGGCCCGTATGAAAGACATCCCCGTGGTGGACCTGGGCGGTGGCGTCGCCATGCCGATGGTCGGGTTCGGCACCTGGCAGCTGAGCGGCCGGCGCGGTTACGAGGCCATCCGGACCGCCCTGGACGTCGGCTACCGGCACATCGATACCGCCACCATGTACCGGAACGAGTCCGAGGTCGGCTGGGCCATCCGGGACAGCGGCCTCGTCCGCGGCGACGTGTTCATCACCACCAAACTGCCGCCCGGCAGCGCCGGCCGCGCCCGGGCCACCCTGTCCGAGAGCCTGACCGCCCTCGGCACGGACCACGTGGACCTGTGGCTGGTGCACTGGCCGCCTCGCGGCCGCGCCTCGGCCCCGCTGTGGCGGGAGTTCCTGGCCCTGCGGAACGAGGGCCTGTGCCGGAGCGTCGGCGTGAGCAACTACAGCATCGCCCAGATCGATGAGCTGATCGCGGCCACGGGGGAGCGGCCCGCCGTCAACCAGATCCCGTGGAGCCCGGCCCAGTACGACCCCGCGCTGCTCGCTGCGCACGCCGGCCGGGGCGTGCACGTCGAGGGCTACAGCCCGCTCAAGGGTACCCGGCTGCGCGATCCGGTCCTGGCCGAGATCGCCGCCAAGCACCACGTGACGCCCGCCCAGGTGGTCCTGCGCTGGCACCTCGAGCTCGGCATCACCGTGATCCCCAAGTCCGCCCATCGCGAGCACATCGAGTCCAACCTGGACCTGTTCGGGTTCTCCCTCTCGCCGGACGACATGGCCCGCCTCAGCCGGCTCTAGCCGGCGCGTGATAGCCGGCCTCGGCCGGCTCTAGCCGACGCGTGATAGCCGGCCTCGGCCGGCTCTAGCCCGTAGTTCCCCCCGGTCGCGAACCAACATAGGCCCTGACCAGGAAAAACGGCCTCAGCTCATGACTACGTAGACATGTAATTTTCGTGATCAAGGGCTCTACCACCTGGTACAACAGGTTGACCAATCGGCTTGGGGGGAACTTCGGTCTAGCCGGCGCGCGATGCCTCAGGGTGCTGGGCCCACCATCGACGCGACCAGGGTTCCCTGCCCCACCTGGGTGGTGTATTCCGTGCCGAGCACCCCGAACTGGAGCATGACCTGAGCCTCGCGCTGGATGCGCTCCTCATCGACCGGGCCCGTCGGGAACCCGGGCACCGACATGAGCGCGGTCACCTTGAGCGGAAGGTTGTCGGACTTGGCCATGGCCGCCTGGACGGCGCCGGGCTCGCTGTTAGCGAGAGCCTGTCCTTCCTCGATCGCCCGCACGAACGCGGCCGCCGTCCTGGGATACTTCTGCACCCACGCCTGGGTGGCGACGTACCCGTCGATGGCGAAGTCCGTGGTAGCCCCCTGGTCAAGATCGGCCAGCACCCGCTCGCCGTATTGTTCCCCCGCGATGGTGACGTAGGGCTCGGCGAGAAACGCCGCGTCCCAGTCGCCGTCCTCGAGCTGCCCGGGCATCGCGGGGAAGCCTGCCTTGTCCGTGATGAAATGCACCTTCTTGGGGGAGATCCCGTGTTCGGCCAGCAGCGCGCTGATCAGCAGCGTGCCGATGCTGTTGGTCCCGTTGACCCCGATCTTCTTGCCCACCAGGTCGCCGATGGTCGTGATCCGCGAGCTCGACCCGATGACGAGCTCGCGGCAGCCCGGTCTCAGGACGGAAGCCTCGGCCAGGATGCGGAACCTGGCCCCCGCCGCCTGCGCCGAGATGTAGCCGACGTAGCTTCCGGCTCCGATGTCGACCTGGCCCTTGAGCTGGCCGGCGATGATCGCCGCGCTGCTGGGTATCTTCTCGATCGTCACGTGCAGCCCTTGTTGGGCGAACAGGCCGTCGTCCTGCGCGATGTACAGGCTGGCCAGGTCGACCGTCGGGATAGCGGCGACCAGGACGTCCGGATCCTCGGGCTTGGGCGAGCTAGGTGCCGCGCTGCTGCACCCGGTGGCCAAGACCATGATCACTGCCGCGACGAGCTGCGCAACGCGGACGGTCCGGGTGTTCATCTTTCTCCCCGCGCGGCGGGGACGGTTCGGGTGTTCATCTCTCCCCGCGCGGCGGGGACGGTTCGGGTGTTCATCTCTCCCCCAGCGCGGCGGGGGATGATTGTGGTCGCACGCTGACAACCTGGACGTCCCCGCTGACATCGGCCTAAGTTAGGTAACTTTCCTTTCATATTAACGACCGGGATATTACGGCCCGAGAATGATGTCCCATGTATTCCGTATACTTTTGGGTCCGCTCAGGGCCGGCATTGTCTCGCAACATGTTGCGGATGCCAACTGGCTGTCCACAGGTCCGCCGCGCGCTGCCTCGTTATCCACAGACGCGTAGCCGGGGTCGGCGGCGACGGCGAGCGCCGCCACCGTGGAAGGGACCGGTGGCGTGGGGCCTCCGGGAATCCCAGGGAGGATCGTTATGAGCCAGGGCGGATATGTGACCCTCGTCGGCTTCGTAGCCCAGGACCCGCAGCAACGCGAGACCAAGAACGGCTCGAGGGTCACCGACTTGCGCGTGGGCGCGACGACCCGAGTGCAGGACCGGGTGACGTTGCAGTGGCGCGACGGGGATACCTCGTACTACAACGTCAGCTGCTGGCGCAGGCTGGGCGACCATGTGCGGGCCAGCCTGCGCAAGGGCGATCCGGTCATGATCAAGGGCCGGTTCAGGTCGCGCACCTTCACGGACAAGACGACCGGGCTGCCCAGGACCGTGATCGACATCGTGGCCGACACCGTCGGGCACGACCTGAACCGGGGCATCGCCAACTACATGCGCCCGCAGCAGCCATCGGTGAATATCGAAGGCGATCCGGGCGCCGACGGACCCGAGGACATGGCCGAGGGCCACGACATGATCGACGAAGACGCGATCGAGCAGTTCGGACGCGAACTCGACGAAGGCTTCAACGAAGCCGACCTGGCGGCGCGAGCTCTCGAAGAGGACCGGGCCGCCGGTGCCGCGGCGCCGTCGCCGATGCCCTCCTGAAGGCTAGGTCCACATCACGCTGTGCACCTCGTCTACTCTCCTCAGCTCGGGTACGTGCGGATCTCCTCAGCTCGGGTACGTGCGGAGCGGATACGTCCCCATCGTGGCGTAGCCGCTCCGCCGCACCCGCTCATCGTGTGCGCCGGACCAGGGGGGGACCAGGCAACGGAGGCGTGCCCGTAGGCTTGACTTCATGCCTGAGTTCATCTACGTGATGCGAGCCGTGCGCAAGGCACACGGCGACAAGGTCATCCTCGACGACGTCACGTTGGCGTTCCTGCCCGGTGCGAAGATCGGCGTGGTGGGGCCGAACGGCACCGGCAAATCGACCCTGCTCAGGATGATGGCGGGCGTGGAACAGCCGTCCAACGGCGAGGCGCGCCTGATGCCGGGCTACACCGTGGGCCTGCTCGCCCAGGAGCCCCAGCTGGACGAGACCAAGACGGTTCTGGGCAACGTCGAGGAAGGCGTCGCCGACACCAAGCGGCTCCTTGAGCGGTACAACGAGATCGCAGAGAAGCTGGCCACCGACTACTCCGACGAGCTGCTCGAACAGATGGGCCGCCTGCAGGAGCAGCTTGACCACAAGGACGCCTGGGACCTGGACAGCCAGATCGAGCAGGCCATGGACGCGCTGCGCTGCCCGCCGCCGGACGCCGACGTCACCACTCTGTCCGGCGGCGAGCGCAGGCGGGTCGCGCTGTGCCGGCTGCTCCTGTCCCAGCCGGACCTGCTGCTGCTCGACGAGCCGACCAACCATCTGGACGCGGAGAGCGTGCAGTGGCTGGAACAGCACCTGGAGAAGTATCCCGGCACCGTGGTCGCCGTCACCCACGACCGGTACTTCCTGGACGACGTGGCCCAGTGGATCCTCGAGCTCGATCGCGGCCACGCCTACCCGTACGAGGGCAACTACTCCACCTACCTGGAGACCAAGGCGGCCCGGCTGAAGATCGAGGGCGCCAAAGACGCCAAGCGCCGCAAGCGCCTGGAGGATGAACTGGAGTGGGTCCGCTCCAGCCCGCGAGCCCGCCAGGCCAAGAGCAAGGCC
>JASHYW010000632.1 GCA_030042885.1 Streptosporangiaceae bacterium
CCTGCGCTACGGCATCACCGGGGATCTCGAGGCCGCCGTCCATGCCGCCATGAACGTCATCGAGCCGGTGCTGCAGGCGCGGGACACCGAGATCGTACGCCTGCGCCGGCTGATGTCCGGCAAGCTCCCCGGCAGGTAGCCCCCCGGGGCACCCGGCCCTGAGCCCGGGCACCTGGGCACGTAAGATGCCGGGGTGCACGTGGTGGTGACCGGAGGGGCCGGCTTCCTGGGCTCGCGCCTGGCCCGGGAGCTACTGGCCGCGGGCTCGCTGCCGCTGGCGGGCCGCGCGGGCCGCCCGGTGTCCCGGGTGACGCTCATCGACCAGGCCCCGGCTCCGCCGGACCTGGAGGCCGACGCGCGGGTGGCCGTGATCCGCGGCGAGGTCGGCGATCTGCTGGACCCGGTCTCGGTCGGCCGGGATGTGCTGGACGGCGCCGAGGTGATCTTCCACCTCGCGGCGGCGGTCAGCGGGGAATGCGAGGCCGACTTCGACCTGGGCCTGCGGGCGAACCTGCGGGCCACCGAGTCGCTGCTGGCGTGCTGCCGCGCGCTCGGGACCAGCCCGGTGGTGGTGTACTCGAGTTCGGTCGCCGTGTTCGGCGGGTCCGCCGAGCAGCCGCTCCCTGCGGTCATCACCGATCACACCCGGCCCAATCCACAGACCAGCTACGGCACGCAGAAGGTCATCGGCGAGTACCTGCTGGCCGACTACACGCGCAAGGGCTTCCTGAACGGGCGGGCCGTCCGCCTGATGACCGTCAGCGTGCGCCCGGGGCGCCCCAACGCAGCGGCCTCCGGCTTCCTATCCGGTATCATCCGCGAGCCGCTGGCGGGCCAGCGCGCCGTCTGCCCGGTCGCCCCGGCCACCGAGGTCGCCCTGGCCTCGCCCGCCAAGGCCACCGGCGCGCTACTGTGCGCCGCCACCTCCTCCGACCAGGCCTGGGGCGGCCGCACCGCGCTGACCATGCCCGCGCTCACCGTGACCGTCGCGGACATGGCCGCCGCCCTGACCCGAGTCGCCGGCCCGCAGGTGGGCGCGCTGATCGACTGGGTCCCAGACCCGGCTGTGGCCCGGATGTTCGCGACCTGGCCCGCCCGGATCCGCGCGGACCGGGCCGCCCGGCTGGGCCTGACCCCGGACCCCGACTTCGACTCCATCATCAGGATGCACCTGGCCGAGTCAGGGTCATGACCGACCGGGTCACCGAGGCGTGGCGGGAGATCGCTCCGGTGGCCCCCGGCGCTGGGCGGAGTCAGGGACCGGCACCCCGCTGGCAGCCGAGGCCATCCTGACGTGCGGGCAGTGATTTCATGGGGGAGTGAGCTAGGAGGCAGTCATGGTCGACATCGATGTCCCCCACCCACCTCCCCTTCCCCCTTCACTGGCCAACGGGACCGGCACGGGCGAGTACGCCTACCAGCGGGGGTTCGGGAACGAGTTCGCCAGCGAGGCCATGCCAGGAGCGCTGCCCGCCGGGCGCAACTCGCCGCAGCGCGCTCCGCTGGGCCTGTACGCCGAGCAGCTCAGCGGAACCGCGTTCACCCAGCCGCGGGCGGTGAACCGGCGGACCTGGGTGTACCGGATCATGCCGTCGGCCGCGCACCCGAGGTTCACCCGGATCGGCAACGGAACGCTCCGCGGCACCCCGTTCGATGAGATCGAGCCCGACCCGAACCGGCTGCGCTGGGATCCGCTCCCAATGCCCGCCGGCGACGCCGACTTCATCGACGGGCTCTACACGGTCGCGGGCAACGGCGACATCAGGACCCGCAACGGGATGGCCGCGCACGTGTACGCGGCCACCAGGTCCATGACCGACCGGTACTTCGTCGACGCCGACGGCGAACTGCTGTTCGTGCCCGAGCACGGCCAGATCATCCTGCGCACCGAACTCGGGCCGCTGGCCGTGGCGCCGGGCGAGATCGCGGTGGTCCCGCGGGGCATCAGGTTCCGGGTGGAACTGCCGGACGGCCAGGCCCGCGGCTACCTGTGCGAGAACTTCGGCGCCGCGTTCACCCTGCCCGAGCGAGGGCCGATCGGCGCGAACGGGCTGGCCAACGAGCGTGACTTCCTGGCCCCGGCCGCGAGCTTCGAGGACCGGGCGGGCAGCGTGCAGGTCGTGCAGAAGTTCGGCGGGAACCTGTGGGCCGCCGACTATGACCACTCGCCGCTGGACGTGGTCGGCTGGCACGGGAACTACGCGCCGTACAAGTACGACACCGCGAACTTCATGGTGATCGGCACGATCAGCTTCGACCATCCGGATCCGTCCATCTTCACCGTGCTCACCTCGCCCAGCGAAGTGCCCGGCTCGGCCAACGTCGACTTCGTGATCTTCCCGCCGCGCTGGCTGGTGGGCGAGGACACCTTCCGCCCGCCCTGGTACCACCGCAACATCATGTCCGAGTTCATGGGCCTGGTCCGCGGCGTCTATGACGCGAAGGCCGAGGGCTTCGTGCCGGGCGGGGCCAGCCTCCACAACACCTTCACCTCGCACGGTCCGGACGCCGAGACATTCGCCCGGGCGTCGACGGCCGAGCTGCGGCCGCAGAAGATCGACGGCACGCTGGCGTTCATGTTCGAGAGCCGCTGGATGATCATCCCCACCCGGCAGGCGATGGAGGCCGGGCACCGCCAGCAGGACTACGACGCCGTCTGGGGCGGCCTGACCCGCTCCTTCAGCAC
>JASHYW010000633.1 GCA_030042885.1 Streptosporangiaceae bacterium
CCCGCGCGCTGGCCAGCTCGCCGGCCAGCTTGTTGCGCTGCACCCGGCTCGCCTGGACGAACGCGAGCTGCCTGGCCACCGCGGCCTCGATGGCCAGCTTGAGGCGGCTGGCCGCCCGCAGGTCGGCCTGCTCGGCCACCAGCAGGTCGTGGGCCTGCTTGCGGAAGACCGCGGCCACCACGTCGTTAGCCTGGCTCGCCGCCAGGGTGTCCGTTCCGCGCTGGGCCAGCACCTGGCCGAGGCCCACCTCGTTCAGGTATCCCTGCGGGCCGCTGGAGTCACCCAGCATCGCCGTCATCGAATCGAAGCCGCCGCCGGATTCGAACTCCTGGGCGGCCAGAGCCGCGAGCCGACGCTGGCTCGCGGTCTCGGCCTGCTGCGCGTCCTTCAGGCTGGCCTCGGTGACTTTGTAGGCCGCCGCCGCCCGCTGCTCGTCCACCAGGACCTGGTCATAGCGCTCGGTCAGGACTTCGGCCTGGGCCTGGAGCGTGGCGAGCTGCGCCGCCGCGGCCGACAGCCGCCCTTGCTGTGCGCCGAGGGTGGCCTCTTGCTGCCTGACCCGGTTTTCCGCGGCGTTGATCTGCGCCGTGCTCGGGGGGCTGGGGCTGGAGGCAGGGTTGCCGTCCAGCCGCCACGGGGGCAAGGCGATGGGCAGGCTGAGCAGCCCGAGCAGCCCGCAGGCGATGACCAGCCGCAGCCCGGGCCGGATCCTTGAGCCGCCCAGGGGGCCACGGACGATGCCGCGGCGCCCGCCAGAGCCTCGCGACTTACCCATAACCGTAGTACCCCCGTGACCTGGCGCCTCGTGCGTCCTTCCGAGCGCCGACGACATGACGGAGTTACGGTAATCCCCGAATGTGTCGTAAGTCACAGTGCCACGCGGGGAAGGCGTAATGTGATTCCGAGCACATTTCACTGCGGGCGATGATTCACACTTAATAAGGCACGGTCAGGAACGACCGCTGGCCTGCGCCGAGATGACCGGAGCCGGGCCAGCAAGGAGGATCCGTGGAGGACGCCGAAGTCGTGCTCAGGCGGGCACCCCTTTTCGAAGGGCTCGACGAAGAAAGCGCACGGGCGCTCCGGCGGCAGATGGCAGACGTCAAGCTGTCTCGCGGCGAGCACCTCTTCCTGGAAGGGCAGGAAGGAGACCGCCTGTACGTCGTGCTCGACGGCAAGATCAAGCTCACCCGCGCCGCGGCCGACGGCCGGGAGAACCTGATCAGCGTCCTAGGCCCCGGCGAGATGTTCGGTGAGCTGTCGCTGTTCGACCCGCGGCCGAGGACCTCGTCGGCCAGCGCGGTCACCGATGTCACGGTGGCCGCCCTTGCCCATGACGCGCTGCGCCCCTGGCTGCTGGAACGCCCGGAAGTCTCCATGCACATGCTGCAGGCGCTGGCCCGGCGGCTGCGCCGGGCCAACGACGTGACGGCCGACCTGGTCTTCACCGACGTCCCCGGCCGGGTGGCGAAGAACCTGCTGGATCTGGCCGACCGGTTCGGCGAGCAGGACAGCGATGGCCTGCACGTCCATCACGACCTGACCCAGGAGGAGCTGGCCCAGCTGGTAGGAGCGTCCAGGGAGACGGTCAACAAGGCCCTGGCCGACTTCGCGGCCCGCGGCTGGCTGCAGATCTCCGCACGCTCGGTCCTCATCCTGGACACCGAGCGGCTGCGCAGACGCGCCCGCTGAGCGGCGTCTGGGAGCCTGCTGAAAAATATCAGCAGGTCGCGGCGTTTTGCCGGCTTAGCGTTCGATGACCTGGGATAATACCTGTGATGAGTGCTTGATCATGCCCGATACGTGCAGGAACGGCCCAATTCAGCACACTCCTAGAGCCCGTTCAGGTAATCGAGCTGAGCGCGGACCGACCACTCGGCGGCCGGCCAGACGGCCGGATCCACGTCGGTGTAGACCATGGCCACAATCTCGGCGGGTGACCGCGCGCCGGCGGCCAGCGCCGACCGCACCTGGTCCAGCCGTTCGGCCCGGTGCGAGAGGTAGTAGTCGAGGGTCCCGATGGGGTCCGCGAGCATCGGGCCGTGCCCGGGTAGCAGCAGGCGCAGCTGGTGGACGTCGGCCAGCTCCCGGAGCTGGCCGAGCGTTCGCAGGTAATCACCGAGGTTGCCGTCCTGCGCGATGACCGTGGTGCCGCGCCCGAGCACGGTATCGCCAGTGAACAAGGCGCCGTCGGCGGGCAGCAGCAGGCTGACCGAGTCCGCGGAGTGGCCCGGCGTCGCGACGACCCTCAGATCACAGCCGGCCGCCGTGATCACGTCGCCGTCGGCGAACCCCTCGGCGCCGGGGCGGCCCGCCGGATCGGCCGCCTGGACCGGCGCTCCGCTCAGCTCGGCGAGCCGGGCCGCCCCGGCGGAGTGATCCAGGTGCCGATGCGTCAGCAGGATGCTGGCCAGCCGCCGGTCGCCCGAGGTCGCCTCGGCGAGCACCCGGCGGAGGTGGTCCTCATCATCGGGCCCGGGGTCGATCACCATCGCCGAAGCCGAGCCGGGTTCGGCGATGACCCAGGTGTTGGTCCCGTCCAGGGTCAGCGGCGAGGGATTGGGCGCCAGCAGGCACGTCGCCCTCGGGGTGCGGAATCCGTCGATCCCCGCCGCGCCGGCGCTCATAGCGGGTACTGGATGGCCTGCGGCATGGCCAGCCAGGCTCGCTCGTCCTCGACGACCACCCTGGGCAGCAGCGGTGTGATCGTCCTGCGCTGAGCCAGGATGCTGGCGACGTCCCCGTACGCCGCGAGCTCGGCCAGCGTCACCGCGGTCGGCGGCAGGAGCGTGATCTGGCCGGCCCGGGCCGCCTCCAGGGCCGCGCCGGGCGGCAGCCAGGTTCCCGAGTCCGATTCCGTGCTGCCCCCCGGGGGGACGACCCCCCCGGGGACCCCCCCGGATCGCGGGGACCCATCCCCCCGAAACCCCTTTGGGGTGGGCTTCCCGCCCCCCCGTACCCCCCTGGCCTCCCTTGGGGGGGACTTTGTGTCCCCCCGACCTTCCGGCGGCAGGGCGGCCGTCTGGCCGGGCGGCAGGGCCGCGGCGAAGAACCAGGTGTCGAAGCGGCGAGGCGAGACCTCAGGGGTGATCCAGCGGGCCCACGGCGTCAGCAGATCGGCCCGCAGCACCAGGCCCCGGCGGCTGAGCAGCCCGCCGAGCGACACCGATCCGTCGAGCAAGCGGCGCCTGTCCCCAGCCAGGACCCCGCCGTCCCGCACCAGGTCCGTCGGTGAGGACCCGGCCAGCAGCACGCCGGACTCCTCGAACGTTTCCCTGACCGCCGCGCAGACCAGGGCGCGCGCCCGGTCCGCGGCGATGCCGAGCTGGTCGCCGAGATCGGCCGGGGAGGGACCGGCCCACGCCGTTTCGCCGATCGCCGGGTCGGCGTCGCGCTCGTCGACGGACCCGCCGGGGAACACGCAGGCTCCCGGCGCGAACTCCAGGGCCCTGGTCCGCCGCAGCAGGAACGCCTCGAGCTCGGGTGCCTGGCGGAGCAGGATCACCGTGGCGGCGTCCCGGGGAACCGAGGGCGACAGGCCGCCCTCGGCCAGCTCACGCGCCCGCTCGGCCATTCCGCGCGGCACGCGTACCCGCCCCCGGCCTTCGTCCATCGGCACGGCTCAGCCGCGGACTTCGGCGATCAGTTCGACTTCCACCGGCGCGTCCAGCGGCAGCTCGGCCACCCCGACCGCACTGCGGGCATGCCTGCCGTCCTCGCCGAACACCTCGATGAACAGCTCGCTGGCCCCGTTCACCACCTGCGGCTGGCCGTTGAAGCCCGGCGCGCTCGCCACGAAGCCGGTGACCTTCACGACGCGGCGGATCGCCGCCAGGCCGCCCGCGGCGGCCGCGGCCGCGGCCAGGGCGTTGAGGGCGCAGGTCCGGGCCAGCCCGGCCGCGGCCGAGACGCTGACCTCGCCGCCGACCTTGCCCACGGCGAGCAGCTTCCCGTCCACCACCGGCAGCTGCCCCGAGACGTAGACGAACCCGCCGGTCCGCACGGCCGGCACATACGCCGCCACCGGAGGCACCACCGGTGGCAGTGTGAGCCCGAGCGCGGCGAGCCGCTCCACCGGGCTGGTCATGGTGTCACCCCCGGACGGCACACGGTAAGACCGCAGGCCGCCACCACCGTCCGTTCGGGAGAAATCAAGGTCTTTCTCTCTTCATGTAGGCGACCAGCTGCTCGGAGTTCGGGCCGGGTATCACGGCGACCAGTTCCCAGCCGTCCTCGCCCCAGTTGTCGAGGATCTGCTTGGTCGCGTGCACGAGCAGCGGCACCGTAGCGTACTCCCACTTTGGCATGGACCGACCTTACGCCCTCTTCCCCTCGGCATCTGTCTTGGCCAGATCAGGGGCGGTGACTTCGCGGACGTCAGGAGGGAGGGCGCTTGTCACCCCGGGCGCCGGTTCCACCTCGGGCACCGGCGGGATGGACGCCTCCTCAAGCTCGGGGACGCGGTCGTGTGAGATGGCCGCCTCTGCCGCGGCCACCTCGGCGTCGCCGAGGTCATCGAGGCCGACCGGCTCGTGCTCGGGATGGGCGGGGCCGGGCGCCATCTTCTCGAAGAACCTGAGCAGCTCGACCGGAACCGGCATGACCAGCGTGCTGTTCCGCTCGCCCGCCACCTCGACCACCGTCTGCAGCAGCCGCAGCTGCAGCGCGGCCGGGTCGCGCGCCATCACGTTCGCCGCGGCGGCGAGCCGCTTGGAGGCCTGGTACTCACCGTCGGCGGTGATGATCCTGGCCCGGCGTTCCCGCTCAGCCTCGGCCTGGCGCGACATGGACCGCTTCATGGCATCGGGCAGCGACACGTCCTTGATCTCCACCCGTTCGACCCTGATGCCCCACGGGCCTTCGGTCGGCTCGTCGATGATCCGGCGCAGCTCGCGGTTCACCGACTCGCGCTCGGCCAGCAGCTGGTCCATCTCGGACTGGCCGATGATCGACCGCAGCGAGGTCTGCGCCTGCTGGGAGATGGCGAACATGTAGTTCTGCACGTTCACGGTGGCCTTGATCGGGTCCACCACGCGGAAGTACACCACCGCGTCCACCCGGACGCTCACGTTGTCCCTGGTGATACCCTCCTGAGCCGGCACGGCCATGGCGACGATCTGCATGTTGACCTTCTGCATCCGGTCGCCGATCGGCCGGATGATGGCCAGCCCCGGTCCGCGGATCTCGGGCAGGACCCGCCCGAACCGGTAGATGATGCCCTTCTCGTACTGCTGTACCACCTTGATCGAGCGCACGGCGGCGGTCAGCGCGATAATAACCAGGATCACGATGACGGCGATGACGACACCCACCGAGATCACCTCTCTTTCTCAGACCCCAGCGTAGTGACTCAGCGGTCACGCGCCAGCCGCAGCCATCGAACCATAAGGTGTCCGGGCGGAGATAGCCTCCCTAGCAGAGAACTACGGAGGCAAGCATCGGGATGACCACCAGGGACACCGACTGGGACGGCGTGCGACTGCACGTGGTAACCGGCAAGGGGGGCACCGGCAAGACCACGGTCGCGGCGGCCTTGGCGCTGGCCCTGGCCACGGCCGGCCGCAAGGTTCTGCTGATCGAGGTCGAGGGACGGCAGGGCATCGCCAGGCTCTTCGACTGCCCTCCGCTGCCGTATGCGGAGCGGAAGGTCGCGCTCGGACTGGGTGAGCAGGGAGCCGAAGGCGGCGACGTGTTCGCGCTCGCCGTCGATCCCGAGGGCGCCCTGCTCGACTATCTGGAGATGTTCTACAACCTGCGCCGCATGGGGAAGACTCTGACCAGGCTCGGCGTGGTGGACTTCGCGACCACGATCGCACCCGGCCTGTCCGACGTGCTGGTCACTGGGAAGGCCACCGAGGCGGCCAGGCGGCGCACCGGCTCCCGTCGCAGCGATCACGTGTACCACGCCGTGGTGATGGACGCCCCTCCCACGGGCCGGATCGGCCGGTTCCTCAACGTCAGCACCGAAGTCTCCGGGCTGGCCAAGGTGGGCCCGATCAAGACGCATTCGGACACGGTGGCCCGGGTCATCCGGTCGCCGCAGACGGTCGTGCACTTCGTCACCACGCTCGAGGAGATGCCGGTGCAGGAGACCCTGGACGGCATCGCGGAACTGCACGAGCTGACCGATGGCGCCATCCGGCCCGGCGGCATCATCATCAACATGGCCCGCCCGGCGCTCCTCGACGAGGCCGACCTGGCCGCGGTGGCCAGCGGATCCCTGGACGTCGCGGAGCTGGCCCTGGGCCTGAAAGCGGCCGGGATCAGCGACAATCACGGCCTCGCCGCCGACCTCATGACCGAGCTGAAGGAGCACGCGCAGCAGGTGGCCCTGCAGAACAGGGAACGGGACGAGCTGCTGACCTCGGGCCGGCCGCACTATGAGCTGCCGATGATCCTGGACGGGATCGACTTGGCCGGCCTCTACCAGCTGGCCGCCGTCCTGCGGCAGCAGGGGGCAGCATGAGTGAGCTGGTAGCCGCGAGCCAAAGGGGCGCGGTGCCGCCTGGACCGAGGAGCGTAAGCGACGAGGGAAGGCGGCACCTTAGAGGCGCCCCGGAGGCGAGCGGGGGTATAGAGCGAGCGGGGGACACAGCCTGATGGCCACGGTACTACTGGACATGGACCGGATCATCGACGACCGGCGGACGAGGATCATCGTGTGCTGCGGTTCGGGTGGCGTGGGCAAGACCACGGCCGCGGCCGCGATCGGCCTGCGCGCCGCCGAACGCGGCCGGCAGGCGTGCGTGCTGACCGTCGACCCGGCCCGGCGGCTCGCCCAGTCGATGGGCCTGACCTCGCTGGACAACACTCCGCGCCAGGTGGACGGCGTCGACACCTCCAGCGGCGGCAGCCTGTACGCGATGATGCTCGACATGAAGCGGACGTTCGACGAGATCGTGGAGGCGCATGCTGACCCCGACCGGGCCGCGCAGATCCTAGCCAACCCGTTCTACCAGTCACTGTCGTCCAGCTTCGCGGGGACGCAGGAGTACATGGCCATGGAGAAGCTCGGCCAGCTCAGGCACGCCGACGAGTGGGACCTGATCGTGGTCGATACTCCGCCCAGCCGGTCCGCGCTGGACTTCCTCGATGCGCCGCAGCGGCTCGGCCGGTTCCTCGACGGCAGGCTGATCCGGCTGCTGACCGCCCCGGCCAAGGCCGGGATGTCGTACATGAGGGTGCTGAACGCCGGGTTCCTCATGATGACGAGCGTGCTGACCAAGATCCTCGGCGCGCAGGTGCTCAAGGATGCGTCCACCTTCGTCACCGCGCTCGACACCATGTTCGGCGGCTTCCGCGAGCGGGCCGAGTGGACATACCAGCTGCTGCAGGCGCCAGGCACCGCGTTCCTGGTCGTCGCTGCGCCCGAGCCGGACGCGCTGCGCGAGGCCTCGTACTTCGTCGAGCGCCTCGACACCGACAGGATGCCGCTGGCCGGGCTCATCCTCAACCGGGTGCACACCTCGGCGGCGGGACGGCTGAGCGCCGCCCGGAGCCTGGCCGCCGCCGAGACCCTCGGTATGCGGGATCGGCCGGACGGTTCCGATGCGGAGCCGCGGTACACCATTGCAGCGGCGGCGCTGCGGAATCACGCGGAACGGATGAACCTCAGCAAACGGGAACGACGGCTAGCCGAGCACTTCACGTCGGCACATCCCCTTATCCCGGCGGCCGAGGTCGTCGCACAACCGGAGGACATTCACGACCTCGACGGGCTCAGGACCATCGGGATGATACTGGCCCGCCAGGCTACGTGAGGCAGGCAGAGGCTGAAGGGTGCTGAGGGCCGGACCTCAGCTGGCCACGAGCTCGTCGATGGACTGCCGCTCGTATTCGTCGCGGGCGCGCTCGAGCAGCTCGCGCCACGAGGTCACCTCGGGACGGCGCCGCAGGAGCGCACGCCGCTCCCGCTCGGTCATGCCACCCCAGACACCGAACTCGATTCCGTTGTCGAGCGCATCCGCAAGGCACTCCGTGCGAACCGGGCATCCCCGGCAGATCAGCTTGGCGCGATTCTGCGCCGCGCCCTGGACGAACAGCTCGTCAGGGTCGGTTCCCTTGCATGCGGCGCGTGTGGTCCAGTCAGTGATCCACATGTGCC
>JASHYW010000634.1 GCA_030042885.1 Streptosporangiaceae bacterium
CGAGGCCAGCTGAGATCCGTCACCGGGCGGCGCGGACGGCCGCGGTCGCCGCCTCGCGGAGCCGCTCACGCAGCGCGGCGCTCGCCGCGCGGTCGGTCTGCGCCTCCACGATCCGCAGGCCCGCGCCTGGCAGCGCCTTGCCCAGGTCCTCGGGCTGCTCGAGACGCTGGTAGGGCAGTCCGAACGCGGCGGCCAGGTGGTCCAGGCCGGCGCCGTGCGGGGTGCCGAAGAGCCGCTCGAAGGATCCGGCGAAGGCGGCCTGCTCCAGGGTGGAGAAGATCCCGCCGCCGTCGTTGTTGACCACGATCAGGCACAGGTCGGGCCGCGGCTCATCCGGCCCGAGGGCTAGGCCGGGCGCGTCGTGCAGGAAGGCCAGGTCCCCGATCAGGGCGAACGCCGGGCCGCCGTAGGCCAGGGCCGCCCCAATCGCCGCCGATACCGTGCCGTCGATGCCACTGGCTCCCCTGCTGGCCAGGACCCGCAGGTCTGCGCGGGGGACGCCATGACAGTCAAGATCCCGAATGGGCATGCTGGATCCGGCCCACAACAAGCTGTCTTCCGGGAGCCCGAGGACGAGATCCCTGGCCAGCCGGGGCTCGGTCAGGCGGTCGTCCTCGTCGAGCACCCGGTCCACCGCGCGTCGTGCCGCGTCATCGGCCCGGCGCCACTCCGCGAGCCAGCCCGTGGTCCCGGCCGGGGTGCCACCGAGCCTGATCCGCGCGGCGACGTCGGTAGCGGCCCGCTGCGGGTCGGCCCAGCGTCCGGGACCCTGCCCGATGACCACATGCCGGCCGGCCGGCCCGCCCAGGAAGGCCAGCTGCACCCGGGACAGCCCCGGCCGCCCCGCCGACACGAGTACGTCGGGCCGGTGCGCGGCGACGAATTCCGGCGTCGCGAGCAGGTACTGGTAGGCCGACAGCGCGTTCGGCCCGCGCCGGGCACCTGACGAGGGCTCCGCGAGCACCGGCCAGCCGGCCAGCTCGGCCAGCTCGGCCAGCTCGGCCAGGGCTGGGTCGCAGTCGCCGTTCCCGCAGACCACCACCCCGCGTTCGGTCCAGGGGAGCTCTATTTCCACCGGGGGGACACCCCCCGGACCCCCAGCCACGGGGGGCTGCCCGCCCCCCGGACCCCCTGGCCCTGGCCCCGCTGAGCGGGTCCAGGGGGCGCCGCCGGGACGGCCGTCGAGCGACTCGGGCCAGTCCTGCTCCGCGGCTCCGCCGGGCAGGTCGGGGGTGAGCGGGTCGCGGAAGGGGAGGTTGAGGTGGACCGGGCCGGCCGGGCCACCCGCGCCGCCGGAGGCGTGCGCCCAGGCCCGGCCGACCAGCGAGCGCCAGTATGCGGTCATCCCGGGCCGCCGTTCGGGCACGCCGACCTCGCAGAACCAGCGCACCGCGCTGCCATACAGCTTGATCTGGTCAATGACCTGGTTGGCGCCGGTGCTCCTGAGCTCGGGCGGCCGGTCGGCCGAGAGCACAAGCAGCGGGACGCCGGACTCGTCGGCCTCGATCACCGCGGGATGGAAGTTGGCCGCCGCCGTGCCTGAGGTGCACAGCACCGCCACCGGGCGCCGGCTCATCTTGGCCAGGCCGAGGGCGGTGAATGACGCCGAGCGCTCGTCGATCCTGACGTGCAGCCGTACCCTCCCCTGCTCCTCCAGGTCTGAGAACGCCATGGCCAGCGGCGTGCTCCGAGATCCCGGAGCGATCACCACCTCGCGCAGCCCGCACCGGGCCAGTTCATCGCAGAACACGATGCCGAACGCGGTGGACGGGTTCATAGGTGCAACTCCTGGGCCGGAAGCACATCCGAGAGGAACCGCGCCGCGGCCGCCGCCCGGTCCCGCCAGGGGCCCGGGTCGGTCTCGAAGCGCGCCAGTAGCGCGGCATCCACGACGGGACGGCGGACCGGCAGCTCACCCTGGTCGGGCACCAGCGGGTCGGCGGTCACGTCCCCGGCCAGCAGCGACATGGTGGCCAGGCCGCAGGCATAGGGGAGCTCGGGCAGCGCGGCGGCGAGCACCGCCCCGGCCGCGAGCCCGACCGAGGTCTCGACCGCGCTGGATACCACGACGGGCAGGCCGCACGCCTCCGCCACCCGCAGCGCCGCCCGGACGCCGCCGAGCGGCTGGACCTTCAGCACCACGATGTCGGCCGCGCCCGCGGCCCTGACCCGCAGCGGGTCCTCGGCCCGCCGGATGGACTCATCCGCCGCAACCGGGATGTCGATATGTCGACGTAGCTCGGCGAGCTCGTCCAGGGTGGCGCAGGGCTGCTCCGCGTACTCGAGCCCGAACGCCGCCAGCCGCCGCAGCATGCGCACCGCCTGCCCGGCGCCCCAGCCGCCGTTGGCGTCGACCCTGATCCGGCCGGCTGGGCCGAGCGCCTCGCGGACCGCCTCGACCCGCTCGATGTCGGCCGCCTCGTCCTGGCCGCGCTCGGCCACCTTGACCTTCGCGGTCCGGCACCCCGATCCGGCTACGATCCGCATCGCCTGCTCCGGGCCGACCGCCGGCACGGTCACGTTCACCGGGATCCGCTCCCTGACCGGCGCGGGCCAGCCCCGCGTGGCTGATTCGAGGGCGCTGGCCAGCCACCGCGCACACTCCCGCGGCCCGTACTCGGCGAATGGCGAGAACTCTCCCCACCCGGCCGGACCCTCGATCAGCGTGCCCTCCCGGACCGTGACCCCCCGGAACCGGACCGGCATCGGGATCGCGAACGCCCGCAATCCCGCCAGCATCCCCGGGGTCACCGGCCTTCCCCAGGATCGTGGATCGTTACCCCCACCAGGGGGGCAGTAACGATCCACGTTGAGCAGGAAGACCGGATCATGGGCGGCGGGGGTACTTGGAGAAGTCGGGAGTGCGCTTCTCCTTGTAGGCGTCGCGGCCCTCCTGGGCTTCCTCGCTCATGTAGTAGAGCAGGGTCGCGTCCCCGGCGAACTGCTGCATGCCCGCCGCCCCGTCGGTGACCGCGTTGAGCGCGCCCTTGAGCATGCGCAGCGCCAGCGGGGACTTGGCCAGCAGCTCGCGGGCCCAGGTGATCGTCTCCTTCTCCAGGTCCGCCAGCGGGACCACGGCGTTGACCAGGCCCATCTCCAGCGCCTGCCGCGCGTCGTACTGGCGGCACAGGTACCAGATCTCGCGCGCCTTCTTCAGGCCGACCGTGGCGGCGAGCAGCCACGATCCGTAGCCGCCGTCGAACGAGCCCACCTTAGGGCCGGTCTGGCCGAAGATCGCGTTGTCCGCCGCGATGGTCAGGTCGCAGCACACGTGCAGCACGTGCCCGCCGCCGATGGCGTGCCCGGCGACCATGGCGATCACCGGCTTGGGTGTCCGCCGGATCTGGACCTGCAGGTCGAGCACGTTGAGGCGGCCCACACCGTGATCGTCGACGTAACCGTCGTCGCCGCGGATCCTCTGGTCCCCGCCGGAGCAGAAGGCCTTGTCTCCCGCCCCGGTGAGAATGATCACACCGATTTCTGGATCGTCCCGCGCGATGTTGAATGCGTTCGACAGCTCGAACAGCGTTGCCGGCCGGAACGCATTACGGACTTCGGGCCGGTTGATGGTGATCTTCGCGATGCCCTCGGCCGTGTCATACAGGATGTCGGAGTAGTCTTTCCCCGGTTCCGGGCCAGACCGCTGCCATTCGATCACTCGTAACCTCCTCATTCCGGGTTCTAACCTTAACGATCGTGACCATGCGCTCCTTGCACGCGGTCCTGGTCGAGCGCGCGACGCCGCGCCTGGTTGAGCTGCTCGCGGCGGCGCTGGATGGCACCGGGCCCGCCGTCGCGCCGCTGGACGCCAGGCTGCCCGCGGCCCGGCTGGAGGACCTGCTTGCCGGCCTGGCCCCGGACACGGTGGAGGATCCCGCGGGCATCACCACCGCCCGTTCGGGAGAAAAAAGAGGAGTCGCCGACAGTACGGCGGTCATCGTCTGCTCCTCCGGGTCTACCGGCGTACCGAAGGGGGTCGAGCTCAGCGCCGCCGCACTGCTGCACTCGGCGCGGGCCTCGCTGGCCAGGCTCGGCGCCCGTCCCGGCGAGCGGTGGCTGTGCTGCCTGCCGACCGCGTACATCCCCGGGATCCAGGTTCTGGTCCGTTCGCTGGTCAGCGGCACCGACCCGGTACTAGCCGACCGGGCCGACGCCGAAACGGTCGCGGCCAGCGGCTGTGCGCACGTCTCGCTGGTGCCGACCCAGCTCCGGCGGCTGCTCGATGTCGACATAGCGACAAGGGCCGGCGCGCCCGCACCGCTGGCCGGGTTTTCCTCGGTGCTGCTCGGCGGGGCCGCCGCGCCCGCCGACCTGCTGGACGCGGCCCGAGCCGCCCGGATCCCGGTGGTGACCAGCTACGGCATGACCGAGACCTGCGGCGGCTGCGTGTACGACGGGATCCCGCTGGACGGGGTGCGGGTCAAGACCGGCGATGAGGACGGCCGGATCTGGATCGGCGGGCCGGTGCTGTTCTCTGGCTACCTGGGTGGCCCGGAACAGCCTGCGCTCAGGGACGGCTGGTTCTACACCGGCGACCTGGGCCGCCTGGACTCCTCGGGACGGCTGACGGTGCGCGGCCGCGCGGACGATGTCATCAACACCGGCGGTTACAAGGTGGTCCCCGGCGAGGTGACGGCCGCCCTGCAGACCTGCCCCGGTGTCCGGGACGTGGCAGTCGTCGGCCAGCCCGACACCCAATGGGGCGAACGGGTCGTCGCGGTCGTGGTGCCGGCCGACCCGGCCGACCCGCCCACGCTCGAATTGCTCCGACTCCATGTGCGGGAACGTCTGCCGCGTTACGCTGCTCCGAGCAGGGTGGTGGTGGTCGATGCCGTTCCCACGCTTCCCAGCGGGAAGCACGACATCGCTCAGCTCAGGCGGGAACTGCTGCCGCGGGAACAAACTGGGGCGAAGAGCGTTACTTAATAGTGCCCGGACAATGTACCCCGCTGAGTACTGCGCGGGGAAACGAGGGGTACTTGGTGGAAGCCTGTGAACGACGTGTGGATTGCGTGCGTATCTAGGAGGAGGGAGGTGTCTCATGCCGCGGATCGCCATGGCGACTTCACCGGTCGCCCTATCGGATGAAGAGGCGAGCACGAACCGTGTGGATGACCTGATCCAGCGGGGACGTAGCCAGGGTCACCTGTCTCTTGCGGAGCTGAGGAACGCCTTCGACCAGGCAGGCCTGACTCCTGCCGAGGGAAGGTCGATCTTGCGTGAGCTGACCGAGTCCGGCGTGCGGCTGGCCAACGAGCTGGCCGAGCCAGGCAAGGGCCGCCCGGTGCGCTCGGCAACCGCCACGGGGCGGCCTGCCAAGGACGCGGACGACATTGATGTCGAGCCCGGCGATGACACCGACCTCGACCTGGACCCAATTTCCGATGCCGAGGTGGTGAGCCTCGAGGCGGAGGCCGCCGCGCTCACCGAGGCCGATCTTGATGACCAGACGCCCGCCATGGGCGACT
>JASHYW010000635.1 GCA_030042885.1 Streptosporangiaceae bacterium
GCCGCATCATCAGCCCCGGCCGCATCAACACCCTCTCCGGCGTCCGCTGCATCTGTCCCAGAGCCCCAGCAGGCCCAAGACGGAGCCGCCTGACGTCCTGAAGACCTGCGCATCCGCGGACCTGGCCGTTCTTGAGCAACCTCCCAGCGACGTCGTTGTGACAACCACGTGGTCAGGTGCACGTCGTTGTGACAACGACGTGGTTCAGGCGGCCATGGAGCGGGCCCGGCTACGCCGAGTTCGTGGATGCACCGCGATCTGGTAGCCTTGGCGCTCGAGAGTCACCCGCTGCGCGGGTCCCCCTGGTGCAAGCGAGCCGCCGTGGTGACCACCGGTGTGCCGGGGCACGCAAGGAAAGCGTAACGAAAGAGAGTTCTCGGGTGTATGCGATTGTGCGCTGCGGCGGCAGGCAGGAGAAGGTCGCGCTGGACGACGTCGTCGCGGTCGACAAGCTCCCCGGCGAGGCCGGCTCGAGCATCACGCTGCCGGCCGTGCTGGTGGTGGACGGCGACCGGGTCATCAGCGACCCCGCCGAGCTCAGCCGTTACCAGGTCACGGCGGACATCGTCGGCGACGCGGCCGGCCCCAAGATCAACATGATCCATTACCGCAACAAGACCGGCTACCGGCGCCGTCTGGGCCACCGGCAGCATTACACCCAGGTGCGGATCACCGGCATCGCCCCAGAGGCCAAGCCGCAGAGCAAGGCCAGGACGCAGTCGAAGGCGGCTCAGGCCAAGGCCGGGGCGGAGGCCGGGACGAAGGCGGAGGAGAACTGAGATGGCACACAAGAAAGGCGCGTCATCCAGCCGCAACGGCCGCGACTCGAAGGCCAAGCGCCTCGGCGTCAAGCGCTACAGCGGCCAGCTGGTGAGCCCGGGCGAGATCATCGTCCGCCAGCACGGCACGCACTTCCACCCGGGCGAGGGAGTCGGCCGTGGCGGCGACGACACGCTGTTCGCCCTGGTCGGCGGGGCGGTGGAGTTCGGCACGTTCCGCGGCCGCCGAGCCGTGAGCGTCGTTCCCGCTGGGCCCGCTGGGCCCGCTGAGCACGCCGAGCCCCCGGCGTAGGTCCGCCGGGTACAGACACCACGAACAGAAGGCGGGCCGGGCAACCTGGCCCGCCTTTCTCATGCAACACCAGAGAGGGACATTGTGGCGGAGTTCGCCGACCGGGTCACGCTGCGGGTGCAGGCTGGCCATGGCGGGAACGGCTGCGCCTCGATTCACCGGGAGAAGTTCAAGCCGCTCGGCGGCCCTGACGGGGGCAATGGCGGGCGCGGCGGGGACGTGATCCTCGAGGTGGACGCGAGCTCAGCCACTCTGCTCGACTTTCACCGCCGTCCGGTACGCCGGGCCGGAAACGGCAGGCAGGGCGAGGGTTCCAATCGCACGGGTGCCGACGGCACCGATCTGATCATCCCGGTGCCGAACGGCACCGAGGTCAAGACCCCGGACGGCGAGGTGCTCGCCGACCTGGTCGGCGTGGGCACGAGATTCGTGGCCGCGAAGGGCGGCCGGGGCGGGCTCGGCAACGCGGCGCTCGCCTCGCCGCGGCGCAAGGCGCCCGGATTCGCCCTCAAGGGCGAGCCGGGCCAGCAGCGTGATCTCATCCTCGAGCTGAAGACGGTCGCCGACGTGGGGCTGGTCGGCTTCCCCAACGCCGGCAAGTCTTCCATCATCGCGGCGATGTCGGCGGCCCGCCCGAAGATCGCCGGCTACCCATTCACCACCTTGATCCCGAACCTGGGCGTGGTCGAGGCGGGCGACGTGCAGTTCGTCGTCGCCGACGTGCCGGGCCTGATCCCGGGGGCGAGCCAGGGCAAGGGCCTCGGCCACGACTTCCTGCGGCACGTGGAGCGCTGTTCCACCCTGGTGCACGTGCTCGATTGCGCCACCGAAGAACCGGGCCGCCGCCCCGCAGCCGACCTGGCCGCGATCGAAGCAGAACTCGCCGCCTACGGCGACGCGACCGGTGTGGACCTGATCACCAGGCCGCGGCTCATCGCCTTGAACAAGATCGACGTCCCGGCCGCCCGCGAGCGGGCCGGCCAGGCCAAGCCCGGCTTCGAGGCCCGTGGCTACCAGGTCTACGAGATCTCCGCCGCTACCGGGGAGGGCCTGCGCCAGCTGGGCTTCGCGATGGCCGCGCTGGTCGCAGCGGACCGGGCGGCCCGCCCGGCCGAACCGCCCACCGAACGGGTCAAGGTCACCGTGAAGGCCGCCGACGAGCCGGGCTTCGAGGTGGTCCGGATCGGCGAGTCGAGCTTCCTGATCCTGGGCGAGAAGCCGCAACGCTGGGTCCAGCAGACCGACTTCGGCAACGACGAGGCGGTCGGTTACCTGGCGGACCGGCTGGCCCGCCTGGGCGTGGAGGAGGCGCTCGCCGAGGCGGGTGCCGAGCCGGGCGCGGAGGTCCTGATCGGCGAGCCGGACGACGCGGTGGTCTTCGACTGGGTTCCGGATCTTGGGTCCACCCCGCTGAGCAGCGGAGCCAGCGGTCCCGGCAGATCCCGCGGCGCCAAGCAGCACCTCGGCCCGCGCGGCGCCGAGCAGCACCCCGGCCCGCGCGGCGCCAAGCAGCACCCCGGCCCGCGCGGCGGCGACCCGAAGGCCCCAGAGAATCCGAGGCTGTCACCGTGACCGTCAGGCGGCCCGCCCAGGACGACTCGCCGGTGAGCGCGGCCGGGGACGACTCGCAGGCCAGCCCTGGCCTGGAGGTACGGCCGGTCCGCCCGCGGCCGGACATCGCGGCGGCCGCCCGGGTGGTGGTCAAGGTTGGCTCGTCGTCCCTGACCACGGCGGACGGCGAGATCGCCGACGCGGCAATCGCCGCCCTGGCCGGCGCCCTCGCCGCCCGGCATAACGCCGGCACGCAGGTGGTGCTGGTCTCCTCCGGGGCGATCGCGTCCGGCCTGGTCCCGCTGGGGCTGACGCGCCGCCCGAGCGACCTGGCCACTCAGCAGGCCGCGGCCAGCGTCGGCCAGGGCCTGCTCATCGCCAGGTACACCGCGGCCTTCGCCAGGCACGGCATCCGGGCCGGTCAGGTGCTGCTGTCCGCGGATGACCTGATGCGCCGGACCCACTACCGCAACGCGCAGCGCACCCTGGACCGGCTGCTTGAGCTCGGCGTGCTGCCGGTGGTCAACGAGAACGACACCGTCGCCACCGACGAGATCAGGTTCGGCGACAACGACCGGCTGGCGGCCCTGGTCGCGCACGTCACACGGGCCAAGGCGCTCATCTTGCTCTCCGACGTGGACGGCCTGTACGACGGCGACCCGCGCCGCGGTGCGGCGCGGCGAATCGCCGAGGTGCGCGACGAGGCCGACCTGCAGGGGATCAAGCTGAGGAGCCCGGCAGGCTCAGCGCGCGGACCTGGCATCGGCGGCATGGCCACCAAGGTGGAGGCCGCGATGATCGCCTCCGCGGCCGGCATCCCCGTCGTGGTGGCCGAGGCCGCCAGCGCGCCCGATGCGCTGGCGGGTGAGCCGGTCGGCACCTACTTCGCGGCCCACGGCCGCCGGCCCGCGACCAGGCTGCTGTGGCTGAAGCACGCCGCGGTGGCCCACGGCAGCCTGCACCTGGATTCCGGAGCGGTCGAGGCCGTGGTGACCCGCCGCGCCAGCCTGCTGCCGGCCGGCATCACTGGGGTGGAGGGCGTCTTCGACGCCGGCGACCCGGTAAACCTGTACGACGAAGACGGCGCCATCATCGCACGCGGGCTGGTGAACTACGACGCGTCCGAGATCCCCGGGCTGATGGGCCGCTCCACCAGGTGGCTGGCCAGCAAGCTCGGCCCGGAGTACGAGCGCGAGGTCGTCCACCGCGACGACCTGGTGATTTTGTGCTAGTCCGGGGGCTGTGTTAGCCCGGGGGGCGACCCCCCGGAACCCCCCGCTGCGCTTCGCGCACCCGCTGCGGTACCTCGCCGTAGTATCGCGCGGCCGGAGGGGCCGCAAGCCCCTCGCGGACCGCGCGATGTCGGAGCGAAGCTCCGAGCTATTCGCCGTAATGCCAGCTAGTTGTCGTCGCCGTTGCCGCCGTTGCCGCCGCTTGGCGGGCGGTTCTGCAGCCGGTCGAACAGCCCGCTGCCGGCTCGCGCCGCGCTCTCCGCCACCCCGCGGAAGATCCCGATCAGCGGGTCCTGGGACCGGCTCCACGACTCCTGGTAAGACCTGGCCGCGTTCCGGACCTCCTCGCCGACCGAGGCGGTGCTGTCGGCTTCACGGCGTGGGTAGTCCCCGCCCAGGATCCGCTCGTACTCGCCGTGCGTGGCCCAGTAGTCCAGCTCGGCGAACCTGACCACCGAGAACGGGTGCGTGTTGCCCTGCAGCTGAAGGATCTTCAGGATGCTGTCCCGCAGATCGGGCACCGCGTCGTACTCGTGAGCCTGCTCGCGGAACGCGTCCGGGTTCAGCTCGGACAGCTGCGCCCCGCCGGCCAGCTTCAT
>JASHYW010000636.1 GCA_030042885.1 Streptosporangiaceae bacterium
GGGGCGGGAGAGGCTGCCGGTGCTCGTCGACCCCTACGGGGGCCCGGGCGCGCAGCGGGTGATGAAGGCCCGCGGCGCATACCTTACCCCGCAGTGGTTCGCCGAGCAGGGCTTCGCGGTGGTGATCGCGGACGGCCGCGGCACCCCGGGCCGCGGCCCGGGGTGGGAGCGCGCGGTGGCCGGCGACCTGGCCGGCCCGCCGCTGGAGGACCAGGTCGACGCGCTGCGCGCCGCCGCCGGCCGCTTCGGTGACCTGGACACGGACCGGGTGGCGATCCGCGGCTGGTCGTTCGGCGGCTTCCTGGCCGCGCTGGCCGTGCTGCGCCGCCCCGACGTGTTCCACGCGGCGGTCGCGGGTGCCCCGGTCACCGACTGGCGGCTGTACGACACCCACTACACCGAGCGCTACCTGGGTCAACCGGATGAGAATGGCGACTCCTACGACCGGTCCTCACTTATTTATCTGGCCGAACGGATGGTGGTACCCCGCGCGGAAGGAAGCGTGCCTGCCGGGGCCGAGGTGATCCGGCGGCCGCTGCTGCTGATCCACGGGCTGGCGGATGACAACGTGGTGGTCGCGCACACCCTGCGGCTGTCCGGCGCGCTGCTCGCCGCCGGGTACCCGCATTCGGTGCTGCCGCTGACCGGCATCACCCACATGGCCTCCCAGGAGACGGTGGCCGAAAACCTGCTGCTGCTCCAGCTCGACTTCCTGCGCGGGGCCCTGGGGATGTAGCCAGGGTCACACCCGGGATGGGACCTCAGTCACTTCTTTTGGGCCCGGACTGGAATAAGTTCGTGGGCATCGCCCGTACGCCGGCCGGCCTGGAGCCGGTTTTCGCGCGTGGCGTTACGGTTACGCTCGAAGCAGCGAGGACGCTGAGCATGACACAGGCACCTGAGGCGCCGGCCAGGACGCGGGCGCAGATCCCCCAACGCACGTACCGCACGGACTCCTGGTGGAAGACGCCGCGGATAGTCGCGGCCGGGCTCACCATCTGGCTGGTCTACGCCACGGTCCGGGTATTCACGGGTCATTGGTACTATGTGCCGCAGTACCACTACCTGACGCCGTTCTACTCGCCGTGCGTCAGCGGCGAGTGCGTGCCGGGCTCGAGCGCCCTGGGCCAGTGGATCCCGGCGGTGCCGCCGATCATCCCCTACGCGTTCGTGTCGCTGGTGTTCGTGCTCGGCTTCCGGCTCACGTGCTACTACTACCGGGGGGCGTACTACCGGGCGTTCTGGCGGGCGCCGACGGCGTGCGCCGTGCGCGAGCCGCACGCTAAGTACACCGGCGAGACCAGGATCCCGCTGATCGGGCAGAACCTGCACCGCTACTTCTGGTACATGGCCGTGCTCGTCGGGATCCTGCTCACCTACGACGTGGCGCAGGCGTTCCGCGGGCCAGACGGGAACTTCGGGTTCGGCCTCGGCTCGCTGATCATGCTGGCCAACGTGATCCTGCTGTGGGGCTACACGCTGGGCTGCCACTCGTGCCGGCACATCACCGCCGGGCGGCTGAAGAACTTCTCCTCCCACCCGGTCAGGTACTGGGCCTGGACGAAGGTTTCGTGGCTGAACGCGCGGCACCTGCAGTTCGCCTGGATCACGCTCGGCACGTTGATGCTGACTGACCTGTACATCATGCTGGTGGCCAGCGGAGCCTTCTCCGATCCGAGGATCTTCAATTGACCGAACGGGCAATGGTTATGAGCGACATCGATCGTTTCTCCTACGACGTTGTGGTCGTCGGCGCGGGCGGCTCGGGACTGCGCGCGGCGATCGAGGCGCGGCTGAACGGCAAGAAGACCGCGATCATCTCCAAGTCCCTGTTCGGCAAGGCGCACACGGTGATGGCCGAGGGCGGCTGCGCGGCCGCCATGGGCAACGTGAACCCGCACGACAACTGGCAGGTCCACTTCCGCGACACGATGCGCGGCGGCAAGTTCCTCAACAACCCCCGGATGGCCGAACTGCACGCCAAGGAGGCCCCGGACCGGGTTTGGGAGCTCGAGGCCTGGGGCGCGGTGTTCGACCGGACCAAGGACGGCAAGATCAGCCAGCGGAACTTCGGCGGGCACACCTACCCGCGGCTGGCCCACGTCGGCGACCGGACCGGCCTGGAGATGATCCGCACCCTGCAGCAGAAGGTGGTCGCACTGCAGCAGGAGGATGCGGTCGAGCACGGCGACCCCGAGGCGATGATCAAGGTCTTCGCCGAGACCACGATCACCCGCCTGGTCAAGGACGGCGACCGCATCGCCGGCGCCTTCGGGTACTTCCGGGACACCGGCCGGTTCGTCCTGTTCGAAGCGCCCGCGGTGGTGCTCGCGACGGGCGGGATCGGCAAGGCCTTCAAGGTCACGTCGAACTCCTGGGAGTACACCGGCGACGGGCACGCGCTCGCGCTGCTGGCCGGAGCTCCCTTGCTGAACATGGAGTTCGTGCAGTTCCACCCCACTCATATGGTCTGGCCGCCGTCGGTAGCCGGGCTGCTGGTCACCGAGTCGGTGCGCGGTGACGGCGGCGTGCTGCGCAACTCCGAGGGCAAGCGCTACATGTTCAACTACGTGCCCGACGTGTTCCGGGCGCAGTACGCGGAGACCGAGGAGGAGGCCGACCGCTGGTACGCCGACCCGGACAACAACCGGCGTCCGCCGGAACTGCTGCCCAGGGACGAGGTCGCCCGCGCCAACAACGCCGAGGTCAAGGCGGGCCGCGGATCGCCGCACGGAGGGGTGTTCCTGGACATCGCGTCCCGGCTCCCGGCTGAGGAGATCCTGCGGCGGCTGCCGTCCATGTACCACCAGTTCAAGGAGCTGGCGGACGTGGATATCACCAAGGAGCCGATGGAGGTCGGCCCGGCCCAGCACTACGTGATGGGCGGCGTGGGGGTGGACCCGGACACCGCGGCGGTGCCGGGGGTGCCCGGCCTGTTCGCAGCCGGGGAGGTGTCGGGCGGCATGCACGGCTCGAACCGGCTGGGCGGCAACTCACTGTCCGACCTGCTGGTGTTCGGCCGCCGGGCGGGGATGGGCGCGGCGGACTACGCCGGCCGCCTGGCCTCCCGTCCGACGGTGTCCGGCCCCCAGCTCGAGGCGGCCCAGACCGAGGCGCTTGCACCGCTCGAGCGGGCCGACGGCGAGAACCCGTACACGGTCCACGCCGAGATCAAGCAGACGATGAGTGACCTGGTTGGCATCATCCGCAGGGAAAGTGAGATCAAGACCGCGCTCGGCGAGCTCGACAAGCTGCGCGAGCGTGCCGAGAAGGTCAGCATGGCGGGCGGCCGGGCCTACAACCCGGGCTGGCACATGGCGCTCGACCTGCGGAACATCGT
>JASHYW010000637.1 GCA_030042885.1 Streptosporangiaceae bacterium
GCGGAGGTATGAAAGCTGGCGGGTCAGCGAGACGGCTCTATCGGCCGCGGCGGGATGATCGGCGTGGCGGGGCTTGGGTTACGTCCGCCTGTGCCGGCCCAGCGTGTCGGCTTGATTACTGATGGGATGCCCGGATGATGGTGGCCTGTGACCGCCAGGCCGCTGGATGCTGCCCGGGATGCGCTGATCACGCTGCAGGGGCAGCTCATCGCGCTGCTGGCGGCGCAGAACGCAGCGCTGGCGGCCCGGGTAGGCGAGCTGGAGACGGCGAACGCGGAGCTGTCCGCCCGGATGGACCGGCTGGAGCGGGCTGCGTCGCGGAACTCGGGTAATTCCTCGCTGCCGCCGTCGCTGGATGACCAGCCCGGCCGCACCCCGCCGCCGGCCCGCCCGAAGCGGGGCAAGGGGAAGGGGCGGAATCCGGGCAAGCAGCCGGGCGCGCCGGGCGCGTACCTGGCCTGGAGCGAGAACCCGGACCGGACGGTGCCGCACTTCCCGCGGGGGGCGTGCGCGTGCGGCGCGGACCTGGCCGGTGCGGCCGATCTCGGGGTGGCCGCCTCGCACCAGCAGATCGAGATCCCGGAGATGACCGCGAGGGTCATCCAGCATGACCTGCACCAGGTGGCCTGCGGCTGCGGGCGGGTGCACCGGGCCGCCGCTCCCGCGGGAGCCGGGATGCCCGGGACCGTCACCTACCGGATCAGCCTGCAGGCCTGGTGCGTGTACCTGATGGCGGCGCACGCGATTCCGGTGCACCGGTGCGCGGAGCTGATCGAGGCGCTGGCCGGCGCGAAACCCTCGCCCGGGTTTGTGCACTCGCTGCTGGCCCGCGCCGCCGCCGCGGTCAGGCATGCGAACCAGCTGATCCGGGCGCTGATCATCACCGCCTCGGTCATCTGCGCCGATGAGACCCCGGTCCGGGCCGGCCCGGGGCCGAAGACCCGCAAGCGCTACCTACTGGTGGCCTGCACGAACCTGCTGACCTATTACCTCCTGGGCGACCGGTCGCTGGCCACCTTCGAGGCCTTCGTGTTCCCCGACCTGACCGGCGTGGTGGTCCATGACCGGTACCAGAACTACGGCAAGTTCCCCGGCCTCACCCACCAGCTTTGCGCAGCCCACTTGCTCAGGGACATCGAAGATGCCGCCCAGTCCTGCCCCGCCGCGATCTGGCCCGGCCAGATCGCGGGCGCCCTGCGCGCCCTCATCCACGCCGCGAACCTCGCCCGCGACCAGGGCCTGGCCGCCGTCCCGGACGACGCCAAAGCCGCGGACCTGCGGCTGTTCCGGCACGGCGTCCGGGTCGGACTGTCCCAGGTCCGGCGGATCCCCGGCGCCAACGTGGAACAGCCACCCGCCCGGCTGCTGCTGGAATGCCTGCGCGACCGCGAGGACGACGCGCTCCGGTTCCTATCCGACCTGCGCATCCCCCCGACCTCGAACCAGGCCGAACGGGACGTACGCCCCGCCAAGACTCAGCAGAAGATCTCCGGAAGGCTCCGGTCCGAGCGAGCCACCAGGCACCGATATGCCGTCCGCGGCTACATTTCTACCGCCGCCAAGCACGGCGTCAGCGTCTTCGCCGCCCCACGCGACGCGCTCACCGGAAACCCCTGGATGCCACCTATTCCCGCCGGCGATTAAATTCCGCCCGCAGCCCGTCACGCAGCGCAACACAAGAGGCCGTCACGCGTAAGCAGACCTGAATGCATACCCTACCGTCGGCGTCCTCATGGGTGACCGCGTTGAGGTCCGTCCCGGGACCACCGGGCACCGGGTGGCGGAGCCTTACTTGGGTCCGCGGCCTGTTGCCTGGCTGTATGGCCGGCTCTGCCGGTACTGCAGCAGGAGCCAGACCGCCGCGGACCGGAGGCGATGCAGGAGATAAGCAGTTGAGTCGCCGCGCCGCAATAGTGGCAGCCGGTCCAGCGACGTTGGCGGGCGGGTCACATCATCTTGCTAATCCCTTCGTACCGCGATGCAGCGCGTTTGCCGGCGAGCCCAGCGGCGATCTGGGCGCCCGGCGTGACCTCGGCGGGCTCAGGGGCTGGCCGGCTGCTTGTGTACCGACGCCTGGTAGATCTGCTCGATCGACGATTCGAGCTGGGCGTTGAACTGCTCGTCGGTCTGGTTTTCCGTCAGCCCTTCGAGAAGCGCGCGCGAGAAACTGGCGATGAGGGTGGGATCGCGTGCGAGCCGGGCGCAGGCCTCATTACGGCTGTAGCCGCCCGACAAGGCGACGACCCGCAGGACGCGCGGGTCAGCCGCCAGATCGCCGTACAGGCCAGGCCGGGTCGGGATGGTGATTTTCAGCATCACGGTCGCGCCCTCAGGCAGCGCCTCGACGTGCTTGGCGATGGCGTCGCGCAGCAGCGTCTCAGCCTGCTCCTTGTGCGGGCTGGAGATGCTGACTTCGGGCTCCATGATCGGCACCAGGCCGGCGGCCGCGATCCGGCTCGCGTAGCCGAACTGCTGGTCCACGATCGCCGAGATCCCGGCCTCGTCGGCGTCGTGGACCACCGACCGCATCTTGGTTCCGAAGATCTGGTGCCGCTGCGCACGCTGGAGCAGATCATCGAGGGTGTCGAAGGGCCTCATGAGCTGCACGCCGTCCTGCTCAGGGGCAAGCCCCAGGTCGACTTTCAAGAACGGCACCACGTTCTTCTCGTCCCACAGATACCTCGCCGTGGGGACGCCGTTGACGTCCCGTTCCATGGTCTGCTCGAACAAGATCGCCGCCAGGACGCGTGAGCCGTCAAACGCCGGGCTGGTCATCACACGGGTCCGCATGGCGTGGACCAGGTCGAACATCTCGGTGTCGGAGCTGTAGCGGTCCCGCCCGATGCCGTAGTCGGCCAGCGCCTTGGGTGTGCTGCCGCCGCTCTGGTCAAGGGCAGCGAAGAAGCCGCGGCCGGTCCTGACCTTCTCGGATTGGGTAGTGTTCACGCTTCCTTATTCTGGCACCAGCCGTACCGGGCTGGCCCCGAGGGATGACG
>JASHYW010000638.1 GCA_030042885.1 Streptosporangiaceae bacterium
GCCCGGGAGGCGCTGCAGCGGGCGATCATCGGCAAGGCCGTGGACCTGCTGTCCGGTCCGGGCGGGCTGGCGTCGTTCCTGCGCACCGGGCAGCTCGGCGCCCGGCTGGACGGGCCGAGCCTGCCGCTGGATGTCGGGTACAGCGACAACGTCCCGGCCGGGATCCGCAACGCGGTCATTCTGCGGGACCGGCACTGCCAGTGGGCCGGCGGCTGCCATCAGCCCGCCTCGGCCTGCGAGGTGCACCACGTCAAGCACAAGGCCAACGGCGGCCCCACCAGTGTCAAGGACTGTGTCCTGCTGTGTTTCTTCCACCACCAGGTGGTGATCCACCGGTGGGGCTGGACGCTGGTGCTGAACCCGGACGGGACGACAACCGCCTGGAACCGTGACCGGACCAAGGTCCTGCACAGCCACAGCCCCCCGGCGAGGGCCGGGTAGCCCGCCCGGTCCGCCGGGTGCGGGAACAGCCCTCGAGCCAGATTACGATGACCACGGCTAAAGCCCATGTGCGGACCATTCACGACACGCGCCTGAGCAGGCGATCATCAGGCACGTAGACCGTGAACGCTCCGGACAGGGCACGGGCAAGCCGCATGAGATTCGCTGAGACTGGCCCGCTCCATGGAGCAGGACGATCGCTGGACCGGTTCCGATCCGCTGATAGCCAATCGCGGTCCCATCGGCAGAGCGCACCTCGCCAAGCGCAGATCCTGGAGCGCTGGAGCCGGGCTCCCCCTTCGTCACGGCGTGAGGCGGTGCAGGTCGACCTGGAACACGTTGGCGCCGGACTCCGTGGCTGACGATACGAACTTAGGGGTCTGGATCTCGGTGAATCCCTGGCTGTCCAGCGCCGCCCGGAATCCCAGAAGTGATGCGGCGGCCAGTTCCCACTTGGCCCGCCGGGCCGGATGCCGCCAGGACACCGCCGCGTGATCCAGAATCGCGGGCAGCCCCGCGTCCAGCCGGGGCCGCCACAAGTCGACCGGCGGGGTCTGCGCCGGCTCGCCCAACAGCGTGATCTGCGGATCAGTGACCTCGACACCGCCCGGTGCGGTCGGGTTGTGCGTGGCAACGCCGACGACCGCCACGACGGTCTCCTCGCCGCAGTCCTGCACGAGCTGCAGGGCGTGCGGGTCACGGACCACCGCCTGAACTTGGCCCGAACGATCCCGCACCACCAGGAATGTCACGCTGGCCAGCACCCGGCGACGGTGCACCCAGCCCTCGACCCGGACCAGGCTCCCGTGAGAAGCCTGGGGCAGGCGCGCAGCCAGCATGCGAGGCACGCCCGCAGAGCTAGGGACCGTGATCATCACCACCAGTCCGGCATGGAGCCTGGAGGTGCGGGCGGGGGCTAGGTCGCGGTGCCACCGCATCTTCGCCGACGCAGATGCGGCGGCCTCGACAGCCCTTACGGGGCCAGCGGACCAGGCTGGGAAGGTGTCTTCACCGAGGCCCTGCCGTCCGCCTTCGCAGCTGCCGGCGGCTCTCTGAGCAGCAGGACTCCCCGGCTACTTGGTCTTCCATCACAGCCCCGGGCAAGGACAGGATAAGCCATGGGCGAGGAGTTCACCGGCGGGCGCTAACGTGATATCCACCGGTCACCACCCGGAGATGATCCTCAACTACATGGCCCAGCACAGCCTGAGCCTGCCCAGGCCGTACGAGAACGAGGAGCAGCCGTGGACCTCGCACGCAACCTCATCGGCCGGATCAACGTCGGCGACAGCCTGACCCGCACCGCCGCAGCCAGGCCGGGCCAGCTCGCGGTGGTGGACGGGGAGCGTCGGCTGAGCTACGCCGACTTCAACGCCTACGTCAACCGGCTCGCGCACGGCTTGGCCGGGCTCGGTTACGAGCGCGGGGCCGCCCTGGCCCTCGCCTCCGGCAACAGCGCCGATTTCCTCGCCGTTTACTACGCATGCGCCAAGCTGGGAGCGGTCTGCGTACCGATCAACCTCGGCTGGCAGCCGGACGAGGTGGCCTACGTCCTGGGTCACTCCGGGGCCCGCGGCATTGTCATCGAGTCGCAGCTGCTAGCCACGATGCGGGACGCGATGGCTAAGGTGCCCGAGGTCCTCGACGTGATCGTCGCCCCGGGGACTGTCGGGGGCCGGACCGACGACCCATCGTCCCGAGAGCCCGCCGACCGGGCCTGGACGACCATCGAAGCCCTTTCCGCACACGACCGTGCCGAAGAGCCGCAGTGTTTCGTCGCCGACCGGGATGCGCTGAGCTATTTGTACACCTCGGGCACAACGTCATTCCCGAAAGGCGTGGTCGGCTCGCACCTCGCGATCTACCTGGAGTCCATGTCCGCCGCGCTCGACGCCGGTATGCGTGCCGACGACCGGTTCGCCGCGATGATGCCGATGTTCCACACCGCGCAGCTCAACGGATTCGGCACGCCCGCGGTCCTGATCGGCGCGACGACCTACGTGCTGCGTGGGTTCGACCCAGCCGCCCTGCTCGACCTCATCGAGCGCGAGCGCATCACCCAGATCTTCGGGCTGCCGATCATGTACCGCGCCATGCTCGATCACGACGGTTTCGCCGGTCGCGACCTGTCCAGCCTGCGCCGGGCGACATATGCGATGGCGCCGATGCCCGACGACCTCATCCGCCGCTGCCTGGACGGTTTCGGCTGCGACTTCGCGCTGGGGTTCGGACAGACCGAGATGAGCCCGGTCACCACCTTTTTCCAGCCCGAGCACCAGCTCTCGCACATCGGTGCCGTCGGCACCCCGGTGACCGGCGTCCAGGTCGCGATCATGGATCCGGACGGCGAAGTGCTGCCGCCGGGCCAGGTCGGCGAGATCGTCTACCGGGGGCCGAGCACCATGTCCGGCTACCTGCACGACGACGAGGCGACCGACAGGGCCTTCGCATACGGCTGGTTCCATTCGGGCGACGCCGGGTGGTTCGGCGACGACGGCATGCTGTGGTTCACCGACCGCTACAAGGACGTCATCAAGACCGGCGGCGAGAACGTCGCCTCGATCGAGGTGGAGAAGGCCGTCTACGCTGCCGAACCGAAGGTCGCCGAGGTGGTCGTGGTGGGGCTGCCGCACCCGCAGTGGGGCGAGGCGGTCACCGCGTTCGTGGTGACCAAACCGGGGGAGACGATCGATGCTGCCGAGCTGGTCGCCGCGCTGAAAACCAGCCTGGCCGGCTTCAAGGTGCCCAAGGCGGTCGTCTTTGTGGACCAGCTGCCCAAGACGTCTACCGGCAAGATCCAGAAGAACGTTGTGCGATCGGAGCACGCGGCCTACTACGCCACCTCGGAGGGCTGAACCCGCATGCCTGTCCTGACCTCCCATCTCGCGGTCGCGGACCCGGAGGCCTAAGTGCCCGTGGACATGGCCGCACTGGTCGCCGACGTCGCGGCCGAGACGGCCGTCACCCGCGGCCTGGTCGCCGGCCTCAGCGAGAACGGCTGGCGTACGCCCACGCCCGCGCCCGGCTGGGACATCGCCGACCAGATCGGCCACCTGGCCTACTTCGATCAGGTCGCCGTGCGCGCCGTCGTCGACCCGGACGAGTTCCGGGCAGAACTCGCCGCGATCGAGGCCGCAGGCATCAACCCCGACGTGATCGCGGCCCGGTACCGCGATCGCAGCGGCGCGCAGATGCTGGCCTGGTTCGACGAGGCCCGCGCGGACCTCCTCGCCACGTTCGCCGCCATCGACCCGGCGACCCGGCTGCCCTGGTTCGGCCCCGCCATGAGCGCCGCGTCCGCCCTGACCGCCCGGCTCATGGAGACCTGGGCGCACACCCAGGACATCGCCGACGCCCTCGGCGTCACCCGCGAGCCGACCGGCCGCCTGCGCCACGTGGCGCACGTCGGCGTCGGCGCGCGGGCGTTCAGCTACATCGTCAACGGAAAGCCTCCGCCGGCCGCGCCGGTCCGCGTCACCCTCACCGCGCCGTCCGGTGCGGTCTGGACCTGGGGCCCCGCGCACGCCACCAACCGGATCTCCGGCCCGGCCCTTGACTTCTGCCTGCTGGTGACCCAGCGCAGGCACCGCGACGACCTGGCCCTGACCGCCGAAGGCCCCGCGGCCACCGAGTGGATGACGATCGCGCAGGCCTTCGCCGGCCCACCCGGCCCCGGGCGGCCTCCGAGGAGGGCAGGTGCCTAGGCCGGTCAGCGAAGATCCTTTATTTCCGAACGGGCCGTGGTACCTCAGCCACCGACCGCGATACGCCGTCCGGCGCCAGGCACTGGTCCGGAGATTGCCCTGAAGAGCAACGCTTCTGTCTGAGAGCATGAGGTGCTGGCCGGGTTCGTCGCCGACGTTCTCGGCTCTCCCGCGCCCCGCGTGAGGAGCGGCTTCATGGCGATTCGGAATTCGATCGACCTCAGCGAAGACCAGCGTGCTCTGCAGGACACCCTGCGCGGCTTCCTCACCGGCCAGCTGTCCTCTGCCGAACTGCGCAGCGCACTGGACAGCGACCCCGGCTACAGCCGGGAACTGCATTCTCGCCTGCTCGGTGAGCTCGGGCTGGGCGCCCTGATCGTCCCCGAAGAGTTCGGCGGGCGTCGGCTGTCCCAGGTAGAGACCTGCGTGGTCCATACCGAGCTCGGCCGGGCCCTGTACCCGGGCCCGTACCTGCCCAGCTGCCTGGCCGCTGCGGCGCTGCTGGCGGCCGGTGACCCCCAGGCCTGCAAGCGCTGGCTGCCCTTGCTGGCCGACGGGTCGGTGACCGGGACGGTCGCGGCCGCCGACGAGGCCGGCCAGTGGTCACGGGGATCAGACGGCGTGCGGGCCGAGTACGCGACCGGCGGCTGGCGACTGTACGGCCGCCGGTGGTTCGTCATCGGTGCCCGCGCCGCGGGCATCCTGGTGGTCCCGGCGATCACCGACTCCGGGCTCGCGATCTTTCTGGCCGAATCGGGATCCGACGGGCTCACTATATCCAGGCAGCTGGACCTGGATCTGACCCGGCGTATCGGCATCACTACCTTCGAGGCGACCCCCGCCCTGCTGCTCACACGGGACGGCGAGACCGCCCTGGCCAGGACCGAGCACGAGTTGCTCCTCGCGACCGCCGCCGAAGCCGCGGGCGGCATCGGCTGGTGCCTGGACGCGAGCCTCGCCTATGTCGAGGACC
>JASHYW010000639.1 GCA_030042885.1 Streptosporangiaceae bacterium
GCTGGTACTGTCCGCGTTCATCGGGCCGGGATACTTGCTGGTCTGGCCGGTGCTGATCGCGCTGGCGCTGTTCGGCGCCAACCGGGCCCTGGGCAGGCACATCTTCAGCGGCCTGAGCCATCTGGATGTGTCCGCCGTCGGCCACCTCACCGCTATGGTCACCGCGGCGGCAGGCGTCACCCTGATCCTGGCCAGACGTGGCCGACCCGTGCCCGCGGCCGCAGGTCACTGATGCCACCGGCGAGGATGCCGATCAGGTCACATCCACGACGTCTGACATCTATGCCGGCCGTGACCTGACGCGCCTGGACAGGCTAGACATTCGGCCCGGTCCTGCCCTGCTCACAGGAACTGGCCTGGCGAGGTCTCCGTATCGCTGTTCCATACCACGGCCACGACCTCACCCGGATCGATCACGGCCCATCCGGTTCCGCGCTCAAGGAGCACCAGGCCGTCCGGGCGGACCTCGACGCCGGTCAGCTTCTTGTTCTCGGCTGTGGCGAACCCGACCTGGCCGGTCCTGCTGACGACCATGAATATGGAGCCGGACTTACCGATGAGAGGCTTGAGCAGATCGCGAATCGTCTCGCCGGTCACGGAACATCACCTCCAGTTATCGGCGGCGGCCGACCAGACCTGCTTATGCGAGGTGGCGTTACCGGTCATTCAGATGCCGCACATGTCTCGTTCGCGGGACGGATGAAAACGATCTTTCCGAGCGGTACCGTGAACATTGTGGAGGACGTGGTCCTGGCTGGTGACGTCGATGCCGGCGATGTCATCGTGCTGCCTGATGCCCACGACGCGGTCCTGGTCAAGCAGGTCCGCGTCGGGCAGGGCGGGTTCATCCTCACCGTCGCGCCAGTCGGCGATGACAGGCCCGAGGCCGAGCGCCTGGTGACGTTGACGACCGAGATACGCCTGCACAAACGCGGCCGGGGCGCGGCTCTGTAGGCCAGCCGCACCCACTGCCACGGCAACCACTGTGGCTCGGCCTGTCCAACGCGTATCTTCTTTGTCATGCCACGCCCTGACCGGCGCAATGCCATCGATCACGTGGTCGTGATCACGTTCGAGAACCGTTCGTTCGACAACCTGCTGGGCCGCCGGCTATCGCCGTGTCGGCGTGGATCGGCGAGAACACGGTGGTCACCGACGAGTACCGGCACACGTCGGTCATCCGGACCCTGCGGGAGCGCTGGCCGCTCAGCGCGCCGCTGACCGGCCGCGACGGGTCTGCCCGTGACCTAGCTCGGGTGCTGTCCCTGGGCAGCCCGCGGGCGCCGGAGGAATGGCCCGAGGTCACACCGCGGCCGGTGCCCGCCTTCAACCCAGCTCGCATGTCGCTCGAGGCTCGGCTGAAGGGCCTGTCCAAGGCGGCATGCTTCCCGGTGCTGGCGCTCGCCAAGCACCTCGGCCTGCCGGCCCCCGATATCGACGAGGACGAAGCTTGGACGCCTGCCGGGAACAGGCTGGTTCCACGACAGTGCCCGCCCCGGACGCGTCACCACATATCAAGGCGGCGTGATCCCTGGTGACATATGTCCGTACCAGGGCATCGTACGATCGGCCGGGTGCATGCCATCACGGGAGTTACGGTGCGCGCAGCAGAATTCGCGGTCCGGGCGGCCGTCCCGGCGGACCTGGAGCAGGTCGCGGCGATCTACGCGCACTACGTGACGACCAGCGTGGCGACATTCGAGGAGATTCCCCCTACCGCCGCGGACTGGCGGCGGCGGCTCGACGACCTGGCCGGACGGAACCTGCCCTTCCTGGTGGCCGAGTCCGGGGCGGTCATCGGCGGGTACGCCTACGCCGCCCCGTGGCGGCCGAAGCCGGCCTACCGGCACACCGTGGAGGACACGGTCTACGTCTCTCCCGGGCACACCGGCCTCGGGCTCGGCAGTGCCCTGCTCGGCGCGCTGCTGGCCGAGTGCGGACGGGCCGGCGCGCGGCAGGTCATCGCGGTCATCGCCGACACCGGCAGCGACGCCTCGGTGGCCCTGCACCGCCGCTTCGGCTTCGCGCAGGCGGGCCGCCTGTCCGGCGTCGGACGCAAGCACGGCCGGTGGATCGACACCGTCCTGATGCAGCGACAGCTCGGGCCGGGCCGGTGAGCACCGCATTCACCGGTCATGAAGAGCGCTGGCAGGCCCGGCTGGGGAAGCTGAGGGACGTGGTGCGTCAGGAACTGGTCGCGCGTCAGCTGGCCGCTGAGCTGCCACCACCGTCCGTTCGGATCATCGATCTTGGCTGCGGTCAGGGGACACAGGCCTTGCGCCTGGCGCGGCGCGGCTATGAGGTGACCGGGGTCGACGCGTCGCGGGACCTGCTGGCCCGCTTCGAACGGGACCTGGCCGCCGAGCCGGCTGAGGTCCGCGCCAGGGTGCGGGTCGAGCAGGGTCTTATCGAGAATTTCGCCGAACGGTCCGGCGCTTCGCCTGTCCCGGCCGTGCTGTGCCACGGGGTGCTGATGTACCTGGCCGATCCCGATCCGGTCCTGCGCGTGATCGCCGGGCTGACGGCTCCGGGCGGGATGGCATCGCTGCTGGTCCGTAACGGCGACGCGCTGGCCATGCGGCCCGGTCTGCGCGGAGACTGGGCGGCGTGCGCGGAAGCGTTCGGGTCGCTGGAGTACACGAACCGGATCGGAGTCACCGCCCGGGCCGACCGCCTAGCCGACCTGACCGCCCGGCTGGCGGGCTACGGGCTGGAGGTCACCGCCTGGTACGGGGTGCGGGTCTTCACCGACCTCGTGCCCGGCGACGCCGAACCCCAGGCGGATATCGAGGCGCTGCTCGGCTGCGAGGAACGGGCGGGACGGACCGATCCCTACCGCCAGGTGGCGGCCCTGCTGCATCTGATCGCGCGGCGCCCGGGCTAGCCACCGATGCCAGAATGAACCACGTGGCGGAACAGCTATGGGCCCGGCTGCTGGCCGAGGCGTGGGCGGCGCTCGCCGCGGGCACCGGCGACGCGGACGGC